>JASFLX010000020.1:0-22260 GCA_050117895.1 Desulfobacterales bacterium
GAAGGACGAACCGGTGAAATCCAAATTCACAAAAAGGGTTATTTTGATGCCAGTGATCTGGCTATGCTAGATTACTCAATTGATAGTTACTCCCAGCTACAAGATGAGCTGAAAAGTCTGGAGGGAATAGAATATCTCGCTGGAAGGATTCAATTCGGGGGATTATTTGCCAAAGGGGATGAAACGGCTGTAGTCGTGTTTTGTAGAGCTGCGGATATTGAAAACGAAGTCAAGGTCTGTCCAAGGATAGAAGAAAATATCATTGAGGGACGATTCCTAACCAAGGATGATGCAAACGGAGCCGTGATTGCCGGTGGCCTGCAAAAAGGGATTGGGGCTAACATAGGCGATTTGATAATTATTGTGGCCAACACCAAAGATGGTTTTCAAAATGCTGTTGAACTGGAAATAGTAGGAATCATTGAGGAAAAAGCTGCACAGGCCAATACAAGACTGGTTTATTTGCCCATGGGAAAAGCCCAGGAATTATTGTATATGGAAGATGAAGTCACTGAAATAGTTGTAAAAACCAGTGATAACAGTGATGTATATGTTTTAAACCAGAGGCTTAATCATCTATTGGAGAGCAGAGGGCTTGAATGCAATACATGGAAGGATGTATCGGCATTTTTTGTTGATGTGATGGAAAAACAAAACGCGGTCGTATTTGCTCTTTGTCTGATATTTTATTGTATCGTAATAAGCAGCATTACCAACACAATGATGCTAACGCTCTTTGAAAGGAAAAAGGAGATCGGTACGATGATGGCCATTGGCATCAAATCGGGACATGTTATCCGGCTTATCATCATGGAAAGCACAATTATCGGGTTTATGGGAAGCATCATAGGTATTTTCATAAGCGCGGTAATAATTGTGCTTTTAAATAGGGTCGGCTTAACCTATACGCCGCCTACAAGTACCACCCTTGTCACGATACGTCCACTTATCAACCCATCGTTTATGTTTTTATCTTTTGTGTTTGGCGTATTAAGCTCTATTGCCGGATCGCTTTATCCGGCAAGAAAGGTGTTGCAAGTGAACCCGATCGATGCACTGAGGACCATCTAAACACCACGAAGGGAGAGTTTATATGAAGAAAGGGGTTAAATATAAAGAAAAAGAGCTCATAATGAAATGTATTCAGATGAGTCATTCTGCCGTGGGAGGGGAGTATGAAATAGGCTTCTCGAAAAAGATCGAATTAAATCTTGATAATATCTGGAAAAAAATGGAGGAATATGGATATGAACTTGAAGAGATGACTGACCGCTCTCTTTCATTCGTTTACAACAATTCCGTAGTCACCATTCTAAAGAAGGGTAGGATACTTATTCAGGATCTGTTGCCTGACACATTTGAGGAAGCAATAAAAATTGGCGAGGAGATGATAAATGCTGCACAAGACACCTAACATTACATTCCCAGCGATTTTTCTAAGTTTAGTCTTAATTGTAATTCCGGTTGCCTCTCTCGGACAGGACCATGTTCGGTATGGCACTGACATTAAGAAAGAAGCTCCGGTTCGATACGGCCTTGAGATCGAAAAACGACCTCGTGTACGGTATGGCGTCGACATCAGCGTAGAAGATATCAGGCAAGTCAGACCCGGTGAAATAGTGCCTGAAGAAGTCCCGAGCGATTTTGAGTTTACCATGAGGAACTACCTTAAGTTTTCAGGTTATTATGAAGATTATAAGGAGCATTCCCTTATTAATCCGCTTAACATCCTGGGATTAGAGGAAACAGGTCTTAACATGGAATTTAACACGCAGTTTAAGATCTCATATCTTAATGATTACCAATTTATCGCGGATGTCGGATATTTAGCCACTGTCGGGACGGGGGATCAGGGGGATGACGATACCCATTATATCACGAATGAATTTTTCTTTGATTTTTTTGTGGCTGAGTTATTCTATTTCAAGGTGGGTAAGAAACGGGAAACCTGGGGGGTTGGGTATACATTTAACCCCGTTCAAATAATTGATTTTCCAAAAAACCTGATAGATCCTTATGAAAACAGGGAAGGAAATTATTTGGCCATGTTTGAGATACCCGTTGGCAATGCAACAATGAGTTTCATTTATTTTCCCTATGTAGAATTTAATCTGGAAACTGATCAAGGGCAGTCCGGGATACCCAATCATATCAAATACTCTGATGATAGAGAAGATTTTGCGGCGCGCCTGTCTCTGTTGCTCTGGGATACGGATATATCATTCATTTATTATTACGCGGACGTTATTGAAACCGTAAAGAAGAGCTATTTCGGGGTAAGCCTTAACAGGTATTGGGGGGATCTTGGTGTCTATTTTGAGGCAGCGGGGCAAGAAGGCAAGGATCAGGAATACCTGGTAGAAGATATTTACATTTTGGATGGCGTGCCTACGCTTGTGTATTATTGGCCGACTGATGATGAGCTGGTGGAGATCAAAGAGGCCGAGGATAATATTTATGTTAATTTTGCCATAGGCGCCAATTATACTTTTCCTGATAGTACCAAAATCTCTTTAGAGTATTTTAGAAATAGTGAGGGATATAGCAGTGGTGAATTTGATTATTTTTATAACGCGGTTACTGAGGCCGGGGAGTCTTATATAGAGACTCAAGATTATAGGATTGAAAATAAGATTTTAAAGACAAACCAAGTCCTGGCAGATAGAATAAGACAAAACTACCTGTCCGTTACTTTTGACAGGCCAAACACATTTGATGACTTCTTCCCACACCTAAACGCTGTTATATGCCTGGATGATGGCAGTTTTATGCTCAATGGTACAATTGATTACGCCGTTAGAGACGATACTACAATTTCATTGGATTTAATAGGGTATGCAGGAGAAAGCGACTCCGAGTTTGGTCTGAAACCCGATGATTATAAGGCCACCCTGAGGCTGGAATATTATTTTTAAAGAGGTATGGATTATGATTTCCGTGCAAAATGTAACCAAGAATTACAATTTAGGAAAGACCATTGTAAAGGCATTGCGGGGCGTTAACTTAGATATTGAAGATGGTGAATTTGTCTGTATATCAGGACCTTCGGGATGTGGGAAATCAACGCTTTTGAATTTGATCGGTTGTTTGGACAAGCCGACCACCGGGAAGGTAATTATAGATGATGAGGATGTGGGAAAGCTTAACAAAAATCAGTTGGCGGAAATCAGAAACAGGAAGATAGGTTTTATTTTCCAGAGTTTTAACTTGATTCCGGTTTTAAATGTTTATGAAAACATGGAGCTCATTTTTATGTCTTGGAAGGATTTGAAAAAGCAGGAGGGGCATAAAAGGATTGTTTCATTAATAGAGGAAGTTGGGTTAAAGGATTATATCAAACATAAGCCCGGTGAACTATCAGGGGGACAAATGCAGCGGGTCTCCATTGCACGGGCATTGGCTACAAACCCCCAAATCGTGTTGGCCGATGAACCCACAGCCAATCTTGACAGTAAAACCACCAAAAATATTCTTGAAATAATGCTTGATTTGAATAAAAGACACAACACGACTTTCCTTTTCTCCACCCACGACCCAATTGTTACCTCGTATTCAAGGAGGAATATTGAGTTATTTGACGGAGTAATTAAAGGTGAAAATCTTAAAAATCGCGATTAGAAACATAAAGCGTAACATCAGAAGAACCACAATAACTGTTGCGACTATTTTTTTCGGGGTGTTTGTTATCATTCTGGCAAGCGGCGTTGTAAAGGGCTTTCAAAATGAGACAACGATTCATATGATCGAGACCAGAACGGGTGATATCCAAATTCATAAAACAGGATATAGAGAAACGCTGGATATCTTGCCTTTGGATTTATCGATAAAATTTAATGATGTTCTTAATGGCGTATCGGAAATTAAGGGGGTAGAAGAGATAAGTGGAAGAATACTTTTTTCCGGACAACTGGTCACCCAGGAGGAATCGGCGGTATTGTTCGGGAAATCTATCGATGTATTCAAAGAAGTCGCTATATGTCCCAGGGTGAAAGATAACATGGTTATTGGGGAATTTTTAACTCCGGAGGACAAAAACGAAATAGTACTGACCGAAGATTTATATAAAAAGCTAGGAGTAGATATTGGGGATACCGTTCTCCTTTTTGCCACTTCAAAAGAAGGGGCAATAAACGCCACTGAACTCATAATAAAAGGGGTCTTCCATTCCACTCTGCCGGATTCAAGCAAAAAGCTCGGCTATATTCCTTTAAGAACTGCGCAGGAATTACTTCTGATGGATGGAGTTGTTACGGAAGTTGTTTTGAAAAAGGGAAAAAATTATGATCACAACACTATCGTCGAAGAGATGAAAAATAAATTTGCAGGGTATGAATTTGAGATTAATACCTGGGAAGAAATAGAACAAACTTTTCGACAGATGATTGAAAATCTTGGTTTTTTATCTATTGTAGTGTCTGCAATATTGTTTATAATTGTTTTTTCAACGGTGATGAATACTATGCTGATGGTTGTTCTTGAAAGAACACGTGAAATAGGCACCCTAATGGCCATTGGTTTTAAAAGAAGGCATATCTTATCTCTCTTTCTTTTTGAGGGTGCCATAAAAGGACTCATTGGCGGAGTTATAGGCACGGTTTTAGGGTTTATTATAGTTTTCATTTTAAACACAACCGGTGTCCCCTTCTATCGACCGGGTGTAGAGGGAGCGGCATATATAATAAGGCCGGAAATAGATCTTAATATAATTGTCCTATCCTTTTTGTTTTCTGTGGGTGCGGCAGTGCTTGCCTCTCTGTATCCGGCCAATCGGGGATCGAAGATGGACCCGGTAGAGGCCTTGCGGAGTGTTTAAACCCGGTCAAATTTCATGAAGGTCGGGATGCCCAAAAAGCGAATACAGATAACTTTTATTTTATGACAGTATGGTAAAAGATTAAAAGGGAGATACCCATGATACCATTTAAAATGAAAACATCTTCGAAACTTTTAATTTTAACGGTAGTTGTCCTGTCGGCCCTGTTAATAAACAATCCAAAATTCATTGCTGCCGGCTCTACGCAAGCAAAGTCTGTGTCGGAGGTTGGACTTGATAAAGGAAGCATTGCTCCCGGCTTTACGCTTGAGAATATGGACGGAGAAAATATTTCCCTGGAAGATTTCAGGGGAAGCCTTCTTGTACTATCATTTGGATTCGAAAAAGGACCTGCTGCAGACATAGAGAAATATCGAAGTGCAATAAATGCGGACTTCAAGGACAAAGGAGTAAAATTTCTGAAAGTTATTGCAATTAACAAACCCATATTTATTACAAAAGATTTCGTACGCAAAAAGATGAAGGGTTTGTTTAATACCAAGGAACCTATAAAACATACCGTCATTGATTGGGGAGGGTCTTTGGGCCTCGATAAGAAATATATGATCAAAGATATAGATATCCCGTCTTTTTTTGTTCTTGGAAGGGAAGGCAAAATTTTGTTCGACCTTCAAGGTTGGTACAGCGAGGAGAATCTGATAAAATTAAAGAAAGAGCTTTCCACTATTCTGGAGATGGGTGAAAATGCATACTTAGGGAATTCAGGGGCCACTCAAAAAAAGATTTTCCATATCGGCGTGAGCCGGCTTATGGCGAATAAATATTTGGCCCTGAAGCAGAAAGGGTTTGAGGCCGCACTGGAACAAGCAGGATATGTTGAGGGCAAGAATGTTATTTTCGATCACCAGAATGCTCAGGCAAACCCGAACAAAATGATCGAGATCGCCCATAAATTTGTGAATGATAAAGTGGACCTGATTCATTGTTTGTCGATTACGGGCTCCATGATATTGCTAAAGGAGATCACAGATATTCCGGTATTAATTTATGCCACGGGAACTGATAAGACGGATCTCCCTACCCTAAAGCCTTCTCAAAATAACCTGACCGGGGTAGCTGTACTTTCTTGTGCGTTACAAGACCGCTGGCCTGTGGAACACCAGCTTGAGATGTATGTAAAGTTCATTCCCAATGCCAAAAGATGGGGTACGATCTATAATCCGGGGAGTGCAAATACCATGTTTCACATCAGGGAAATCAGAGACACCAGCCGGTGGTTAGGATTAGAGTTAGTGGAAGCTACTGCTTCCAGCACTTCCGAGATCAAAAAAGCCGCGAAATCTCTGGTGGGTAAGGTCGATGCTATTTATATCACATCGGATAAAATTCCGATGACTGCTTTTGAAAATATTTCGGAAGTTTGCAAGCAAAACCAAATTCCCTTGTTCGGAGGAGAATTTGACTGTGTGTCCAAAGGCGCTATTGCTGTTTGTAACATCAATTACTTTGATGTGGGCTACAAAGTTGGAAAACTCGCTGTAAGGATATTAAACGGGGAAAAACCCGAAGATATCCCCATAGTACGCTCAAAAAAGCTTGACCTGGTGATTAGTCTTAAAAATGCTGAGAATTATGGCGTAACAATACCCGAAAAACTAAAAGAAAAGGCTGATAAAATACTGTAGATTAAATCTTGCAAAAACGCTTCACGAATTGTCGATAATTGAATTTTATTAATATTTTCGAGAACCGTTTACCGTTTCTATGTTTACCTGCAAAAGGAGGTGATAACAAGATGCGCCGTGACCCAAAAACTCGGGGCGATGAAACACCGGCGGAGCTGGTAGATTGGCAAGGAAGTTGACACAGAAACAGACCGCAAGGTTGCCATTTTGATGCAGAAGAACGCCTATGCGGCAATGATAGAAAATAAACGAACAATAGAATATGAGGGTAAAAACAATGCGTAAAAAGATGGTTATAATTTGTCTGTCCTTGTTGTTCTTATGTACCAATAGCTTTGCTGCGGATAAGAATGCATTGGAGATCGTTACTAAAGTTGATCAGATCCTCGGTATCGCAGATATTAAGGCTGTTGAGCTAATGACTGTCTACAGAAAGGATGGAAGTGTTAGGGATTATACATTGGATGTAATGACAAGGGGTTCCGATAAGGCTTTCGCAGAGATCATTGCTCCCCCGAGAGAAAAGGGAAGGCAGACCTTGCTGTTGGGTGATATCGTGTGGAGCTATTTACCGAGTGTAAAAAAATCAATTCGGGTTTCCGGCAGGGGAAGCTTTATGGGGGGAGATTTTGAAAACAATGACGTTCTTCGAGTAAATTTGCTCAAAGATTACACGTCCGAAATCATTGAAGAGTTGCCGGATCAATATGTTTTGGGTCTTAAAGGTAAGGATTTAAGCCTTTCCTATGCCAAAATTAAAATATGGGTTCAAAAAGATGATTTTCAACCGGTAAAACAGGAATACTATACTCTTACTGACAAGCTGATTAAGTCAACCGCCTATCAAAATATTAAGGATTTTGGTGGATTCAAGAGGCCTTCTAAACTGGTGATGCAAAGCGCTTTAAATCCCAAACAGAAGACAATTCTAGAGATAAAAGAATTTAAAAAGGGTGCAAAAAATCCATCCAAAAGGTTCCGAAGATCGAGCTTAGGCAGGTAGTTGCAAACCATAAAGCCCCTTCATTGTAGGGAAGGAGTGGATGGACTCCCATCTCTTTGGGAGGATGATAAATACATATCAGAGGGGAAAAGCAATGTTTAAAAAGACATTTGTAATAGGGCTCTTATTATTGCTCACATGCTCATATAGTTTTGCCGCAAATAAAGATATTTCGGATGATGCTAAAGATGCGTTTGGAATAATGGAGGAGGTCAGTAAGATTATGGACATAGATAACATTAGATCCGAGCAGGTGATGACTGTCGCCAGAGAGGATGCCACCATCAGACAATACAGATTGAAAATAATGACCTCCGGCGGGGATAAGGCTTTTGCCGAGATTATTGAGCCTAAAAAGTATATGGGCAGACAGTTTTTGAGAATAGGTGATAACGTATGGGCGTATTTCCCCGATCGATCTTCTTCTCAAGCTCGAGCCGATCGTCGTGTAAAAATGACGATTAGAGTTTCCGGCAGAGAAATATTTATGGGCGGCGATTTCACTAACTATGATGTTCTCCGCTTGAACTTACTTGATGATTACATTCCCAAAATCGTTGAAGATTTGCCCGATCAGTATGTTTTAGAATTAAAAGGGAAAAATTTGAAGCTGGCCTATTCAAAGTTGAGATTATGGGTACGAAAAAAAGATTTTCAACCCATAAGGATGGAATGCTATACGCTCAGTGAAGAACTGATAAAGTCGGTGTTCTACCAGGATTATAGGGATTTTGGAGAAGGATTGATCAGACCCGGTATGTTAGAGGTGAAAAGCGCCATATTGCCCAAAAGTAAGACGTTCCTCGAGATCATATATTTGAAACGAGGTGTAGAAAATCCTGCTCACCGGTTCCGAAGAAGCAGCCTTGGCAAATAGTTTTTTTAGCCATAAAAAACCTGGTCCTTTGAGCCAGGTCAGAGTTTGCTGGCTCTGCCGGAGAGGAATTTAGTAAGTGACTAAAGTGAACTAAAGTTTGAATTGCCTAAAGTTAAAGATAAATGAAAACCTTATTTATAAATATTTTTTTGATGCTGTTCTCCCTGTTATTCCTATGTTCATATGGTTTTGCCGTTGACAATAAGATTACGGATGATGAAAAGCATGCAACGAAAATAATAGCGGAAGTTGATAAGATCATTTCCATGATAGACATTAAATCCGAGCAAATGATGACCGTTTACAGAAAAGATGGGAGCACACGAAAATACCGGTTACATATAATGACCGGTGGTGGTGATAAAGCTTTTGCCGAGATTATTGAGCCCGCAAGAGAACAGGGAATCCAGATGTTGCGGTTTGGTGAAATGGTATGGCGTTATTTGCCGAACATGAAAAAGTCCATCGGAATTTCAGGCGGACAAAGTTTTTTGGGCAGCGATGTTAAAGACATTGATATTCTCCGGTTGAATTTGGCCGAGGATTACCGTTCTAGAATCGTTGAAAAGTCGCAGGATAAATATGTCATAGAACTTCAAGGAAAAAATTCAAGTCTTGTTTATGCAAAATCAAAGTTATGGGTTAAAAAAAAGGACTTTCAACCCATAAAACAGGAATACTTTTCCCATAGCGGAAAGCTGATAAAGACGGTATTCTATAAAGATTACAGAGATTTCGATGGAGTGAAGAGACCTGCCGTATTAGAGATGCAAAGTGCTTTATTCCCTGAAAGAAAGACAACCCTGGAATTAATATCTTATAGAAAAGGTGTAAAAAATCCTGGTAATATATTCCATAGATCCAACCTTGGTAGAATAGTTCCAAAAACATGACATTTATCAACAGAGTCAAAGGAGATCGGAAATGAAAAGGCAGACATTTAAATTATTGCTAATTGGGGGAATTGCGCTGGCAATATTAAACTGTTTAAGCTTCTTTACCCTTAACCAACCAATAGGGATCGGCGGATTCATGGGCTGGATACCATCCGCCCTGGTACATACATTCAATGAGGCCTATTGCAAATCAAATATGATGTTTTCTTTTTTCTATTTCGAAACCGATGCCGCTCCGTGTGTGGGCCTCGGGTTGAGCGTCATAATCGGATCATTTATTTACACGATGATAAAAAGGCGATTTAAGTTCAGGTTATACAATTCTGCGATGTGGATCAGGGGACTTATCGGCGGAATCCTGATGGGGTTTTCTTTTCCCATGATGAGAGGATGTAATATTATTCATATTTTTGGTGGGCTTCCCCAATTGGCCTTAAGCGCCTTTATTGCCATAGGCGGGATATTTGTCGGTGCGTATATAGGAAGGAGGATTCTTTTAATATGAAAATATGGGCCTTTATTATAGTGGGTATTTCGAGCGGGATGCTATTTGCTCGATATCAGTTATGTTTCGCTTCAGCGGTAAGGAACTTTATTGCATTCCGAAGAAAGGAAAAGCTGATTCTTTTTATAATCTTGGTGGTAGCCTCGGCGGTATTGCTTAACTTCTTTATAGGAATAGGGGTGCTTGAAGAGACCGTCAAAGAATTGATGCCCATGACATTTTTAGGCGGAATATTTTTCGGCATTGGTATGGTTGTTGCCGGAGGTGATGCAGCGGGTATCCTTTTCAGATCAGGAGAAGGCAATCTCCCGGCGTTGGTAAGCACTGTGGGGATGGTTGCCGGGATGGCTCTTTTTGGTTTTACGGTGGCAACCCGTTTTACAAAACAGTTGCCCCATTTTATCGCCAAGACGATTCTTAACCAGTTCAATATAAACCCGCTCATTTTTTCTATTATCGCCGCTGTATTGGGTATAATTGCATCAATCTACATGTTGAGAAAAACGTCTTAATCGACAAATGTTTTACAATGAAATTTGACGGTGCCTATTTAAAACGGAGGACTCTGCCAAAATGAAAATATGGGCTTTTATTATAGTGGGTATTACCTGCGGGATGTTATTCGCCCGGTATCAGTTCTGCTTTGCTGCGGCAGTGAGGAACTTGATTTCATTTCGCAGAATAGACAAGATTATTATTTTCCTGGTCTTGATAATTACATCAGCAGTATTGTTTAATTTTTTAATAGGCATAGGACTTCTCAAAGAAACCGTCAAGGCCTTGATGCCCATGACATTTTTTGGCGGAATCCTTTTCGGGATTGGCATGGTTATCGCCGGAGGATGTGTAGCGGGTACCCTTTTTAGGGTGGGCGAAGGAAATGTACCGTCGTTTATTGCCGCCATCGGGATGATTATGGGCATGGCGGCTTTCGGATTTATTGTGGCTTCTCATTTTAAAACCCAATTACCCCATTTTGTGGGGGATACCACCTTGATCAGTCTGAACATAGATCCCCTTATCTTCTCTTTGATTGTTGCTGCATTAGGAATAATGGCGTTAGTCTCTATAATGGCCGAACATCCGGAAACCAAAAGAAAATTTAGATTCTTGCTGACAATAAGCTTTGTCGTGGCTCTTAATGCTGCGATATTGAATTCTCTTTTTTATTTTAGTTATTCCAATTGCCAGGAAATGAGTCCCATTCTACTTAAGGAAGTAATGGACCGGGGAGAAGAAGTTGTTATCTTAGATATTCGCCCTGAAAAATTTTTCAAAGAGGATCATATAAAAGGAGCCATCTCAAAGGATGCCCTACCCAACGGCCTGAAGGATATGAATCAATACAAAGAAAAAATGGTGGTGGTTGTTTGCGGCGAGGGTATTATCAGCGAATTGTTTTGTATTAAAATGAATAAAGGCGGATTTAAGAAAATATACAACCTGAAAGGCGGAATGAGTACATGGCATTGAAGTCAAACCATAGCGGAATAATCAACAGGCTGAAATTTAAAGAAATCTGTCTGATTACCGGTATCAGCTGCTGTATAGGCGTGGTGTTTAATTTTTTCTGGATAAATAGAGTGCCTTTTATTACACCTTCAAAGGCCGAGCTTTACGCCCTAAAAAATATACCGTCACTTACCCTGGAAGAGGCCAAGGAAAAGTATGACCAGGGAGGGATTATATTCCTGGATGCCAGGGGTGCCGGTGAATATGAGTTAAAGCATATCAAGGGCGCCCTGAGCTTACCGGTGAGCCATTTTGATTTATATTACCCCAAGATGAAGAAATTGCTGCCAAAGGATGCCGAGATCGTTGTTTACTGTGAAGGAGAAGAGTGTGGAGCCAGTTTACATCTTTCAGAAGAATTAATTAAGTTGAAATACAAAAAGATTAAAGTTTTTCTGGGCGGTTGGGTTGAATGGAATAAGGCGGGATATCCTGGCGAATAATCAATATCCAAAGAGGAGCACGATACCGTGTCATCCAGATTTCCGGTTAATTTAATAGATAACAAGTACCTCCCTTTATTCTCCAGGATAATTCTGGGAGGAATATTTATTTATGCTGCCGCGGGAAAGATACTTTATCCCGCCGAATTTTCAGAGGCTATCACCAATTACCAGCTTGTACCGGTCATGTTTACGAATTTGGTTGCCATCGTACTCCCGTGGGTGGAGCTTGTCGCCGGATTATTATTGTTAAACGGCTTCAAAACTCAAAGCGGCAATATAATCATATTTTTATTGATTTGTGTTTTTAGTTTTGGTGCTGTTTTTGCGGTGGTAAGGGGACTTGATATCAACTGCGGCTGTTTTACAGAATCCAGCAGAAGAGTTGGATTGATTTTTTTGGCAGAAGAGGCCGCTCTGTTTTTGATGAGCACATGTATTTTCTTTTTTGACAAAGGTTTTCTCTCAATAGACAATCTATTAATTAAGTACTATTCGTCAGGGTCTGATCAAACATAATGCTTATTACCGAAAAAATAGGCTTAATTGTTTGTTAATTACACTCTAATTTCTTAACTTCAACCGACAAACCAGCCAATCCCCTTTAGTAGTACGAACATAAAACCTTTATACAAAACTAAACAAATTTCAGGCAAAGTATAATATCTTTGACCGTTTAAAAAAAACTAATTTTTAAAATTAATTTGATAGTATGTGAATTTGTTTTTTTAGCGGCATACTTCGCCACTGTACCTTATCGGATTACTAAAATCGCGGAGATGTTTTATTACTTGATTGCGATGAGACAACCCAATTGAAAGCAAAAAAAATATTTATTAGGGCAGTTGTTTTCTTTTTGCCTCTGTTTTTAGTTCTTACGCCAAGGACCTGGATTAACAAAGGGGTAGCTGCTGAAAACGAATGTGTCAACTGCCATACGAACTTGAAAAAACTCATGGACCTGTCCTGGGAGGTGAAAAAGATCAAACCAAAGCAGGAGCGATCTAAAGAAATCTCCGGTGAAGGATGAGGAAAACCGTTGGCTCCGTTGGAGCTATATCAAAAGATTTGGGTTAAATCGTCCTTTTTGGAGACTGATATGGGCAAAATTGCCTGCCAGGACTGCCACGGGGGTGATCCCAAAGACCCAAACTGGCAGACAGCCCATAACGGAATTGTGAAAGACCCCACCTTCCCTGAAGCGGATGAGGCCTGTGGTGAATGCCACGGGGATATCGTATGCACCGCCAAAAACAGTCTGCATTATACCTTGGCTCCTTTTGAACGAATTATTAAGGCCAGAGCAAACAAAAAGGATAGAAAGGTCCTTGAGAAAATTTTCCGGGCTAAGGAAAAACACTGCAGTAATTGCCACGCAAGCTGCGGACAGTGTCATGTCAGTCGCCCGGACTATGTAAAAGGTGGGTTTTTGGACAAACATAATTTTCAGAAAACGCCCCCTATGGAGACGACCTGTGCGGCCTGTCATGGGGGACGGGTCTACGAGGAGTTTACCGGTTTAAAGAATGAATATGCAGCGGATACTCATTATGAAAGTGAAAAGATGACCTGTACGGGATGCCATACCTCAAATGAAATGCATGCTGACGCCAGGGGGGTAGATAATAGGTTCGACATTCCCGAACGGCCGAATTGTCTCAACTGCCATGAGGAAGTTGTATCCGTGAAACCCAAGACCCATTCACACAGGATTCACAAAGATAGGGTGGCTTGCCAGGTTTGCCATGCCCAGGCAAGCAAAAACTGCTTCAGTTGCCATATAGGGACAGACAAAAAAGGTCTTCCCTATTTCAAGTGCAAAGAAACCAGGATACTATTTAAAATAGGACTCAATCCCAACAAATCGGAAGACAGGCCTTATGATTATGTGGTGTTACGTCATCCTCCGGCCGACCCCGGCCTGTTTGATTTTTATGTAAAAAACGGGTTGAGCGATTTCCATGCACTTCCCACATGGAAGTTAGAAACTCCTCATAATATTCGACGCATAACCCCGCAGAACAAGGAATGCAATAATTGCCACGGTAAGGCTTCCCTTTTTCTGAACAAGGACGATATGGCCGAGTGGGAACTAAAAGCCAATGCCGGAGTAATCGTACCCAAAGCACGTATTCCAAAAGTTATTAGAGAGGATGCCCTTTTAATGTATAATATCCCATTATTTTAAACTCAAAAAACAGTTTTCAGTATACAATTTAAGAAAATGTTCAGAGGGAGTCTATAACAGGCTTGGTGGATATATTACCTGAAGTTTGTTTGAGATCGGTTTGTTCTAAAGAACTAAACTTTTACAAAACAAGGGGGTAAGATGAAACAAAATAGGGTGTTAAAATTGGGAAAACTTATTTTATTTATCATTATAATCTTATTTGGGTCACAGGCCTTTGGTGAACCCAGTGGTAAGGTGATTATCTTCCATGCCGGCAGCTTGTCCGTTCCTTTCAGTCATTTGGAAATGGCGGTAGAAATGAGTTATCCAAAGCTGGATATTCAGCGCGAGGCAGCAGGCAGCCGTAGGTGTGCCCGAAAGATTACCGATGAAAAAAGAACGTGTGACATCATGGCCTCGGCGGATTACAAGGTTATTGACAATCTATTGATTCCGGAATATGCTGATTGGAATGTCCGCTTTGCCAGCAATCAGATCGTTCTTTGCTATACAGGTAAGAGCGCCTATGCTAAAGAAATCAATGCGGATAACTGGGACGACATTCTTTTGAAAAAGGATGTCAGCTGGGGCCATACGGATCCCAACATTGATCCGGCCGGGTATCGGGCCCTGATGGTTGTGCAATTGGCTGAAAAACATTTAAACAAACCCGGACTCATGGATAGGCTGATTGCCAATCGCTCTGCGGAGAATGTCTTTTCTAGTGCATCGCAAATGGTATCCGTTCTTCAAGATGGCAAGATGGACTATTGCTGGGAATATCTCTCGGTCGCTGTCCAGCATGGTCTTAAGTATATTGTTCTGCCAGACGAAATCAACCTTGGAAATTACAAATTTGATGACAACTACAAACAGGCTGTTGTAAAAGTGACCGGTAAAACGCCGGGCAGTTTTATGGAATTAAAGGGCAAGTCCATCACCTATGGTGTTACCATGCTAAAAGATGCACCCAATAAGGAAGGGGCTATTGCTTTTCTTGATTGTCTGCTTAAACCTGTGGGTGGTTTGAAGGTTCTTGAATCTATGGGGCAACCTCCGTTTATCCCATGCCGGGTTCCCACGGTAGAAATGAAGTCGTTATTGCCTGCGAAGTTGCAAGAGATGGTTGAAATCAAACCTTAGGGAGGGAAAGATGAAGAATAAAACTCATGTGTTAATTTGTGCTGTTTTTTGTTTGGTCTGTCTGTTATCAGGTTGTGCGCAGGAGAATTTGCTCAGTAAAATGAAAAAAATAGTTCCTATCTTTGAAGGTGCACGGATTTTGGAATCCAAGATGCCCACGGAAAAAATGAGCGTTATCATGATGGAAGTGGAAGCATCCAAGGCGTCTCAGAAAGAGATTTTAGATTTTTATAAAGACGCCATGACCAAACAAGGATGGGAATTAAAAAGTCACAAAGACTATGGAAAAAATGGGAGTGTGATGGAACTGATTAAAGAGGACTTGGGTACGCTGTCGGTTGTTACCATAATGAAGAAGACCCCAAAAACCGGTAAAATTCCTGTCACTTTAAACCTGACAGTAAAGTGACCCATATTACTCGTGACATGGATCGGGACATTCTAACATATCCCTTTTCCTATAAAAGGGAAAAGGGGTATGTTAGATTCTTTCAGTTTGCTTGATCCCGAAAACGTGCTCCTTTCCACTGCGTCCCCGGACACAAATGGACCCCAGGCCAAACACCTCTAACTGTGTATCCCGGACAAGATCGGCCGTTTCAGAGCAAATGACAATTTCACTGGGGAGGTCCTTGTTTGCGGTACCAGACAGCCGAAACGCCAAGTTGGTGCAGTCCCCCACCAGGGCCAAATCAATGGCTCTTGATCCATAGTGAGACATGGTCACTTTTCCGGTTGTGATTCCCCATCCCAGACGCAAATATTCAACTGCCGGATTTATTCCGGATAACTTGGTTCGAATCTGATTCACCGTCTGTGCTTGTTTAAGAGCAGCCTGACAGGCCAATACCGCCTGCTCCTTACTCGGTTCAAAACGATGGTCCCAGAAAGCATAAACCGCGTCACCAACGTAATCCTTGATGGTACCTTTATAATCATATACGATGGCGCTGAACGTACTGATGACTTCCTTCATCAGCGCATAGACCTGAGAAGAATCCTCCGTTTGTGCCATACTGGAGAACCCCCTGACATCAGCGACTAAATTGGTTACAATCACATTCATGGATGTAACCATGGTCCCATCTATATCTATATCTTCCTTGTCATGGGTCACAAGATCAGGGCACCTCACTTGGATCACTGTTTCGCCTACCTGGATTTCATCGCGGTCAGCAAGACACTGAGACGAACCTGCCGTCAAGCGAACATTGTTTACCCAGGTACCATTCTTGCTTGTGTCCGTAATCTGAAGGTGTGGGCCGCACAGAGTAACCACTGCATGATCCCGGGAGATCAGCCGATGTTTCACGATGATGCATTTGGTCTTATCAATGCCCATGCACACTCGTCCAATGAAAACTTTATCCACTACTTCAAGGCGACGCTTTTCCTGATTTTCATCGACCCATTCAAAGTAAGGTCTCGGCATGCTTTCCGTTTCCTCCCTTTGCGGTTGAACATGTTTGTTGCAGGTTCAATATTTGTATAATATTTTCATAAATCTAAAGCGTTACTCTTCTATTTTATTATACCTAAATTGAGCGATTTTCAAGTTTGCCGCAGATATAAGGAAGATGTCGTTCCGCTATAGCGTACTATGTGGGACGGCATCTGACGCCGTAGATGCGGTAAAATTGGAAATCCCGAGGGGTTTTAAATTTTGGAAATTTAAACCGACAGAATTCCTTAAAAATATTATTATTTCTAACTATTTCCAAAATTTGAAACGCTCAGATTAGGTTATAGTAAAGTCGGGAGTAAGTCAAGGTCATTCACAATCATGCAATCATGGCTGATATGAAAGTCTGTATACAATATGTATGAGTTTGTATGATGGAGTTACTGATTATTCATGGAGCTATTGTAACAAAAAAATTCCCTTACCACTCATATATATAGTATTCATTTAAAAGTCCGTTATCACCTTATTTCCTCCTTGATTTAACCATTCCAATTGCTTATAAATATTTATTTGCTTTGCATTCTTAAGAATCATATTACATCAAACGCAGTCATTTACAATCAACATTAAAACCAACATTACAATTTTATCTTTATCCTTGGTATGGGGGGAAAATTATGGCTGAAATAAAACCGGATCAAAAAAACAGCCAACTGATTTCACAGATTAACATGATCGCCGAAACCGGGAGAGCCTTGACATCAACTTTTAATATGAATGAGGTCCTCCGCCAGATAATCAATCTTATGGCCGGTCTTATCAAAATCGAAAGCTGGTCATTAATGCTGGTCGATGAAGAAACGGATGATCTCTATTTTGAAATTAGCATAGAGAAGGATAAAGATATGATCAAAGACCTTCGTTTCAATAAAGATGAAGGAATAGCCGGCTGGGCGATGAAAGAAAAAGAAATTTTAATCATCAGGGATGTCATCAAAGATGAGCGGTTCACCGGTCATGTTGATCGAAAGACGGATTTTACGACCCAAAGCATTGTTGCCGTTCCCCTATTGTTCAGAGGGGAAGCTATTGGCGTTATTGAGTTAATAAATCTGGAAGATATCGACGCCATAGATGACACAAAACTGACGATATTATCCATACTTGCGGATTTTGCGGCAATAGCCATCAGTAACGCCAGGAATTATCAACAAATAAACCTGCTTTCTATTACAGACGACCTGACAGGCCTATATAATTCCCGTCATCTTCATACGCTTCTTGAGGAAGAGTTTTCAAGATGTTTTCAAAAAAAAGTGCCGATAACTTTGATCTTTATGGATATAGATCATTTCAAGAGAGTAAACGACACCTATGGTCACCTGGCAGGCAGTGCCGCCATATCCGAATTCGGCGATGTTATAAAGACCGTTCTGCGGCCCGGTGATAACGGGGCGAGGTACGGCGGAGACGAATACGTTATGATACTTCCTGAAACGTCAAAGGAAGAGGCTCTTGAAATTGCTCGAACCCTGAGGCGAAAAATAAAAGAAAAGGATTTTCTTGCCGATAAGGGCTTTGACATAAAACTGACGGCCAGCTTTGGCCTGGCTACGTTTCCAGATGATGTTGATTCGAAAGATGAGGCAATAGGACTGGCTGACAAATTAATGTACAAGATTAAGGAGTCGTCCCGGGATGGCATAGCATCAATATAGAGGTGTTTAATTAAAAAAATAATCTTGCCAAACCGTTTGGGCTTCCAGACAGCGGGATAAAATAATTTTAAATTTATTACAATAAGTTATCTGCTTCTATCGAATAAAAGAATCAGTTTATTTCTCGATGACAAGCTAATTATATATTGACTTTCAAATTAAATTATGCATAATAAACCGCTAAACATCAATCATAATTTGAACATCATTTAAGAAAAAAATCAAATTAAACCCAAAATAAACACTGTTTAACGGATTTGGAAACCGATTACCAGATCTTCTTTCTTGTACGCAATTTTTTTTCTTGAGTTTCTAATAAGCAGATTTTGACTTCAAATAATAGTGTTTTTCATTTGTCCATTTTTTACCCTTTTTACTTGCTTCGTTAGAAATAATTGTAAATTTTTTGTTTTTTTTGGCAAATATTTTTGGTTCCGGCACGTCCGCTTTACTCCGCTTGGCAAGAAGGCGGTCTAATCCGGGTTAGGGGGGGGAATGAAATTGGTGAGTCGATTATTGTTGTTCGGTTTATTTGCGGCGGTTTGTTTTTTTTATTGCGGATATGGTGACAGTCTGGCAGCGGACAAAGACATTGCCAAACAAGAAACCAAGAAAAAAGATAAACTGACGTTTTGGAGCAACATACGATTTCGGTATGAGATGCAAGATAATCACAATGCCCAGTACTATGGAAGTAATCCGGCCAAAGGCAGTGAGGATGATGCATTCCTTCTGGGAAGATTCCGATTTGGACTTCGTTACCATCTCAATAAATTCGTCCATCTCTCCGTGGGGGTACAACATTCGGAAGTTTGGGATCTTGCCCTGAAAGAGGACGATTTCTATAAGTCTCATTTTGAACATCCCAACAATCCTTATGAGGATAGTTGGGAGCCTTTTAATACCTATATAGAAATCAAGAATCTTTGGCCTGTCAGTATCAAGGCTGGTCGGCAGCTGATCTATTATGGAAACATGAGGGTTTACGGTCCCGGTCAATGGGGGAATACGGGTCGGTGGATATGGGATGCCGTAAAGCTCCATTACCCGTTTAAAAGAGGCTTTTTGGATGCATACGCTGGACAGACCATGATTCATGATCCCCATCACCTAAGTTGGAAACACCGGAGCGGATTCAAGAGTTTTGGATTTTACGGTCAATATAAGCTGCCGGAGAATTTTTTAGGTATTGGAATCGAACCCTTTTCCATGACCAAGACAAACAATCACGATGTATACACCGGTGAAGATGGTCAGGTTGGGGATCTCGACATTTACTACGTAGGTGCGAGGATCTTCACCAAAGACTATAAAGGATTTGATTTCGATGTGACCTATGTAAAAGAGGAGGGAGATAGAGCCAGTGATGACATCGATGCTTACGGTTATCATTGCTTGCTGGGTTACCGGTTCAAAAAGATGCCTTTTAAACCGCGAGTCAGCCTGGAATATACCTATGCCTCGGGTGACGATGATCCCACCGACGGCTCCCTTGAGACATTTGACGGTGCATTCGGGGCCAGAGATAAAATGATGGGAAGAATGAATCTGTTTCATTGGCAAAATCTAAAGGATGCCCAGATAAACCTGGACTTCAAGCCCATGAAAAACCTTTCCTTTACTTTAGGGTACCACCAATTCTGGCTGGCCGAAGAAGAAGATGCCTGGTATCTTAACAAAAAGGCGTATCGGGATAAGACCGGCAACTCGGGAGACGAAGTGGGAAAGGAGTTTGATATCGTAGGAAAGTGGACGATTCCAAAAGGCATGGAAATCCAATTTGGTTACGGCCATTTCTGGCCGGACGAGTTCGCTGAAAAAAAGGCTTCTGATAAAGAGGCCAACTGGGTATTTTTACAATTTTTATACAAATTTTCATACGGTATCTTATAAGAGTATATTTTTCCCGATAATCCAGAATGACCCAAAAATATGAGGCAAGAATGACAGAACAACCTGTTATTCTTGCCTTTTTTTTGTGCATAAATGACGCAAAACAAAAAACTTCATTTTTTTGTAACTTTTTTTAAACCATTTACGACAAAACCCATTAAGAGGACATTTTGACGAATCATTGAAAGCCCATAAAAGATAGCAATAATTCACCGAGGCATAAATAAGAATAAAAGGAGGCATAAAATGAAATCAAAAAAAATGATAGGGTTTTTCATTGCTGGAGTACTTGTTATTGCCGGCACGTTGATTCTTACAGGGAAATTGATGGCAACGGGGGAAAATTTTTCCAAATGCCGATCTGCATTTGGCATGCACCGAGGTATGCACCGAGGCATGATGGGGATGAACATGTTTATGGATCTCAATCTTTCAGATGCTCAAAAGGATCAGGTGCAAGCAATTAT
The DNA here is from genome assembly GCA_050117895.1 of Desulfobacterales bacterium. GTDB lineage: Bacteria > Desulfobacterota > Desulfobacteria > Desulfobacterales > UBA11574 > S5133MH16. Next base: position 20,492 of record JASFLX010000020.1, read on the forward strand.
CACGAAATATCGAGATCAAAGAGAAGATATGAGGGATGAGTTCCGTCAAACAATGAGAGAAACCATGTTCGATGCAATTTTTGCCGAAAAATTCAATGAGAAAAACGTACGGCAGGCATTCCGCAAATCATCGGAAGCCAGGGAAGATATGGTTGTTCAGAAAGCAAAAATGTTTGCGGAAATAAAAACAATACTTGATCCGGAACAGATAGAATTGTTAAAGGAACGAAAAACTCGGATGATGGAAAAACGGAGAGGCTGCGGCGGCTTCGGGCAAATGATGTTCAAAACCTGGGGCCGAAATAGTCATGAATAAACCGGCCGTACAAGGGTCAGGAAAGCAATTTTTCCTGACCCCTGCTCCAATAATTGGAAAGTTGCCACCTGAATATGAATGTAGATCCAAGCCAACCCGGTGATGTGGAAATTGTTCGCTGCGTTCTTGATGGTGATGTCAATGCATTTGAGCATTTGCTGGTAAAATATCAGGAGCAGGTTTTGAAAATTGTCAGGAAACACATCCCATACGGACAGGTAGAAGAAACGGCTCAAGACGTATTTGTCAGAGCCTATCAATCCCTGCCGTCATTTAAAGGCGAAAGCGGTTTTTTGCAGTGGCTGTCAGTTATTGCTGTAAGAACCTGTTATGATTTCTGGAGAAAACAGTACAAAGCCCGAGAACTTGCTATGAGTACGCTTACCGAGAAACACCAGGATTGGCTGGAAAAGGTTATATCAGATCAATCCAGCCGGTTGTTCAATGAACAAAGTTCTCAAAAAGAGGCCAGGGAGGTGCTGGACTGGGCACTGGATAGATTATCACCTGAAGACAGAATGGTTCTGGAATTGGTATATCTGGAAGGCCTGTCCGGAAAAGAAGCCGCCGAACTCCTTGGGTGGAGTGTCGCCAACGTAAAAATTCGATCTCATCGTTCCCGCAAAAAGCTTCGTAAATTACTTACGATATTGATAGAAACTTAAAAGGAGGAGCAAATGAAGTCCTCTAAAAGGTATGACACTAAAATGAAACAGGCGCTTAAGGCAGCCTACATAGCAAAAGAAAATCAAGGGCCTGAAATAGGCGAGCAGTTTGAAGCACAGGTCATGCGCCGCATACGCGCTCTTGGGCCGATTCATTCCAGGCCGGATTATCTTTTGCTGTTCGAACAATTTTTCTGGCGGCTTGTACCGGCTGCCGCCGTCTTGATAATTATATTGGCGGCCTGGGCAGTTCAATTGGATTTCGTATCAGAGTTTGAGATGGCAGCCATATTTATGGACGATCCGATCAGTTTCAACTTGATTCAACAGTTAGTCATATAATAGGTGGAAAAATGAGAAGACTAAAAGTTTGTGTAGCTATCCTTCTGATCTTTATTCTGGGTATGCTGGCCGGAACACTGGGAACCGGGTTTTTCATTAAGCATCGGATCGGGAGATTTGTTCGAGGTGACGGGTCTCCTCCACCCATAAGAATTCTGGAAAGGCTTTCGGCCAAACTCGATCTTTCAAAACCCCAGCAGATGGAAATTGAAAAAATACTGAAGCAGGCACATGACCGGTTGATTGAGTTTAGGCAGGTGTATCGCCCTGAGTTCGAGAAGATTTTCAATGACACTATTGAGCAGATGAAACAAAAACTCGACAGTAGACAGAAACAGAAACTGGACAAATTAACTGAAAGATTAAAGCATCGTTTTCGCAACCACCCCGGTCCACGACCGTTTCTATCTTAAAAAACCCTTAACAGGTTTTTTCCCGATCAGTAT
>JASFLX010000021.1:0-21643 GCA_050117895.1 Desulfobacterales bacterium
TTTTAATGTTCTTGCACAAATCACTTGATCATTGCGAATCTCGTTCGCAATATCCTTAAAATCATACGCATCCTCGCCAATCATTCTTAGAATTTTAATCACCACTTGAGGGATAGGCTGTATGTGTTCCATGACTCGGCCGATGTTTTTTAGATCAGGCCTATTTAACTTGCTGTCTTTTGGAAAATTATCATATATTGAAGGCTCGATTGTACATTTCCAGTTTCTCATGTCTAAGCTGAGCTTGCTCGTAAAGAAACCGCCGGTTTCAGATTTTTCAATTTCGATATCTTCATCAGCAAGAATTTGTTTGACTATTTCCAGCGTTAGTCCACCTATATCGAAGCGTAAATCCTGTTCAGTAAATGGGGAAATAAGCGCTCCACCGGCAATACTTGCCTTTAATTTTCCTTTTTCAGCACCATGATTGTACAGTGCTTTTAAAAAAGTCGGAAGTGCAGTTAATGCGTATTTTTCAGGTTCGTAGGTGCTTTCCGATATAACGGGCTTTGGAAGTAATAGGTGAATTAATCCTCCAGCATTCGCATCAGAGTCATAAATTGCAACTCCAACACATGTTCCCAGAAATGCCTGCAATACGACTGACTCTCTCATCCCCGCATAATAGCTGCCCGAAGCAATCACACGCTTTTCAATATTAAACATACATACCCTCCTTAAAACCAATTTCTTTCAGAGAATTAAAGGTCGTTATTGGCAATGATAAATTAAAATCAGGCCTTAATCGAAGTCGCGCGCTTTGTCGGGCTGATATACTCTGACTCTATTTCTAATATAATTTTGTTGGAATCAATGGGTGGACATTATTTATACGTCTTTTTTACAAAGGAAAAAACGTCGGTAAAACCGAGAATATCTGTTAGCAGCAACACTAAAAATATTATCAGTGCTGCCCCGACAATAGTACCTAAAGCACCGCTGCCTGCGGGCAATTGATCGATACGGGCTGCAATTCTCTCAATTTCCTGGTCACTGAGACAATCTACACGTGCCTTTGCTTCATCGGGGTTTACACCCCATGCTTCCAATTGCTTTTGAACTTCAGAACGATCAATAAACATATTGATACGCTCGCGGGAAAGATCGTGTCGGTTTTGTTTGAAGACTGCATCAGTATTTACCATTACTGCACGGGCTGGTGCTGAAATAATGCTGAAAGTGGTAAGAGTAATAATCACTAACACTGCGATGATCTTTCTTTTTTGTCTCAATAGATACATAGTCCTTCCTTACTTTCTAAGATTAATTTTTAATTTATTTAAGATTAATCACAGTTATCAACCAAGCCATTTATTTTTTTTCTTATACTTTTTCTTGTATTGACCCGGAGGGTATTTGCGTTTGTGCTCCTCGTAATGAATATAAGGTCTATCTGAATCCATCTCAATGCTCACAAAACCGCCAGATCCTAATTGAATAGAATGAGGCAGAGATGCGGCAACCCGCCAGTTAGGCCCTTCAAGGTAAAAATATAATTTTCTATAGTCGTCGTAGTAAACGCTGCAGGAAGGATAATATCGATATTTATATTTTGCCCGATATCCATGGGCGGGGGCATGTGGTGGAGGTCCTCCTTTTTTGACTTCATGATGATGTCCGTATCCTGATCCCTCACCCCATCCAAAACCTACCGCTCCTCGAGTTGTTCTACATGCGCTGACAGAAAATACAAACAAAACAATGGCTAAAAGAATTATTATTCTTTTCATCACACTATAATACATCTTGATTCTCCTTTTATTATTTTCCTTCAATATTATGCAAAAATTGATCCAGGAAGATGCTATAGAATATATGTTTATATTATAGACAGTTAGACCAATTATTGAGATTATGTGTTTAAAATAATGTGACAAATATCGTCAAATTAAACGACAAAATAAGGTTGCAGAGTTTGGCTACAAAAAATAAAATGGCAAATTGAATTTACGCTTTGTAAACGGAGGATCAAAACATGGATTTCAAGGTGATGCTAACCACTTTTGGAATGATTTTTCTCGCGGAATTGGGCGATAAAACTCAATTGGCGACCTTTGCTTTTGCTGTTGAAAACAAATCAAAGCTCGCTGTATTTATTGGTTCCGCATGTGCACTTATATTGACCTCTTTTCTGGCGGTTGTCTTTGGATCTGCTGTGAGTAGACTCATTCCGGCAAACTATCTTAAAGGAGGTGCCGGAGCTTTATTCATATTGTTGGGTTTATGGATTTTAATATTTCAAGGAGGGAAATAGATTTTTTTTAAAAGGGAAATCATCAAAAGACTGATTCCCCTTTTATTTGCGCTGTTTTTAATTACAACTGGCAAAATATATTCTGTTTGTTAAATTATTTAATTATCCAGTTGAGCTGTAACGGTTACCTCATTTGTAATGGTGTCAAACACGGGTGAGTATTTTGTACCCATCTGGATAAGTTCTTCCAATTGTTCGTCAGGAACATCCGCATCGATTTTGAAGTATATACGAATATTATCATATCCTCTTCTAACGTCATCCGATATTCCAAGAAAGCCACGAAGATCAATATCACCCTCCAATCTGGACTCTACAGCATTCAATTTAATTCCTTTAGCAGCGGCATGATAAACCAATGCTGTAGTCACACAGGCTGCCAATGCGGTCAGGACGTATTCAACCGGGTTCGGTCCTATGCCTTCACCCAGAAGAAGAGGGGGCTCATCCGCATCCAATTCAAAGAGTTTGTCATGATCGTGTTCTTGTTGCACACCATAAAAGTTTTTAATTGTCGTTTGATTATGGCCGCCGTTAATCCATTTGTTGTTGGCCCGAAACTTGAATTTTCCGAGGGCGGGGGCGTTTTTTATAGCATCAATATTTCCGAATAATTGATCAACATTCACTCCATTTAAATCCAATTGTTTTTGTTTCTCAGCTGTTTGTTGCATTTTATTCACCTCCTTTAAATTCTGTGGAGGAAATACAGACGTAGTCCAATATTCTTTCCAGATTTGTATTTGATTTAAAGAAATAAGACCAAAATGAGGTCTTAATATAGCCATACTCATAATGCTACAATGTGGCATTGTCAATCTTGTTGATCAAATTAATCAAACATATTCATAATAAGTTACATTAATGGAAAGATTGGAATATAATAAATTTCAGAGTAGGGACTTAGGTTTATATTTCAGTTTTGCCTTTGACCGTTGATCAATCGGTGAAGATCTTCGAATACATTTAGTGAGGGAGGTTAGAAACGAGGGTTACATTCTTGAATTTTTATAGCACATTATGAAAAATCATAAGTTATAAACAAAAATCAAAATTGAGTTGTCTTGCTATTGATGAAATCTGCTAAATTAACAGATATTAAATTGGAACTGTAAATATCATGACACTGTTGTTTTAAAGATATCGTTTTCATATTTCGTGCATCGTTTAAAGTGAATATCTGGGAGTTATCACAGGTTTCATTCCAGATGCAATCACCAGTAGAGTCGAGGACAGGCGCGGTGGCACATAAGCTCCGTTTCCCATCCCCGCTCATCAAACCGGACTTGCGGAACTACCGCATCCGGCTTACCGACTGGCTTCACCTCATGGCACACGGCGGGTGGTTGCCTTCATCGGTCTCGGTAAGAGAACACCTAATTCACCAAATACTCTTTCCGATGGGAACCGACGGATGCCCCGTGACTGCATCTTGTGCCGCTGTACCAGAAAACTTCTGACACGATTATAGACGTTCCGTTCTACACCCCGATACGCGGGCTGCGTCCAGCCATAACTGTAGTATTGACACCATCCTATCAACAATTTATTGAGACGATCACGAACCTCTGGCCATGAACCTTTTTCGCAAGGTCTCAGCAGATTTCGAACTTTGCCTTTCAACCGTTTCACACTGGTTTCTGACGGCTTGGCCCCCATGTACCATTTCCCCTTTTGGGTTAGACACATCAGACCAAACGTATACCCCAAGAAATCAAAATGCTCTTTACGGGCATCTTTCAAAGATGTCTTGTCCATATTCAATGACAAACCAATTCGTGCCATGACATGCTGGGTCCATTCGAGTGCATGGGAAGCTTGGCCTCGGCTTAGGATGACAAAGTCATCCGCATAAGCCACCACCTTGGCCTTGAACGCTTCTCCACATCCCTTCAAACGCCAGCATTTGAGAAACCGATTCATGTATAAATTGGCCAACAATGGACTCACAACACCTCCCTGGGGTGTACCGCATCTGCTGCCACGACCTCCTGTTGTGCGACCTTTCCCATCCTTATCTCTCGTCTGAACCGGAACTTTCAGCCACTGCTTTATCAACCTCAAAATGTTGCGATCCGATATCCTGCGGGCTACACAATGCATCAACTCGGTGTGCGGAATCGTATCAAAATATTTTGACAGATCTGCATCCACCACGTTAACGAACCCCGCTTTTAGCAACTTGTGGACTTTGCTTATCGCATCTACTGCACTACGCTTTGGTCGATATCCGTATGTGTTGGGTTCCAGGTCAGCCTCGAATATAGGCTCGATCACGATCTTTACCGCCGTCTGTACAACGCGATCCCTGACGGTGGGAATGCCCAACGGACGCTGCCCTCCACCAGGCTTTGGTATCATTACTCGTAAAACCGGCTGCGGACTGTACGTCTTCGTGCGCAGCTGCTTTCTGATGCCTGATAGCCACTCGTCCAAACCTTCCGACTCGATCTGCTCGAACGTAACACCATCCACACCCGCTATCCCACCATTGGCTCTTGCCAAACGGTAAGCGTGGGACAAGATGTCCTCTCGATAGACCTTGTCGTAAAGAAGGTAAAAACGAAAGTCAGGCTCCGCCTTCGCCTTAAGGTAAAGCTTTCTCTGGAAAGTCCGAATTTTATCTGGCGTTTTTAGGCCCATGGCCAATCACCTCATCTCGTTACCTTCGAAAGCGTGCCAGAAGCAAGGGGCCTTCCCTCCATCGGCATTACCCGACTTCAACGGTACTATTCCCCTCTCCGACTCCCGTCCAGGCCAGAACCTATTAGCTCTGTTACGGGCCACGACCTCGTACCTGGAACGGGTCTCCCACGTTGCCCAAGTCACCTTCCTGACATGCCGTCCTCATTACCCCGGTAGATCAGAACGGGCGCTTGTGACGGTTCCTTGCCTGTTCTGCTTCGGCCTTCCCCGAATATTGGGCGGGTCGGCATCTACAACTTTCCTTTCGGGGCCTGCTCAAGGTTCACTCGCGTTACGGCCTGCCAGGTTGCTGCAGCCCTAATGGCTTACACTTGTCCCCAAGGCTTCAGAAGGAAGGTCTCCCAATCCCACTGCTTGGGTAGCTACCGGGATGAACCGACAATTTCCCGGACGGGACTTCCACCCGATGGCAACTTGAACCCTCGTGGCGCACCAATATCTTGTGTCGTCGCTCCAAACCAGGACCCCAATCCCCCCCCCTCGATTCTACGCTTCGCGTTTGTTGGATTTTGCCTAATGCAGTTCTAACTCATCCCAAACTTTTTTTCACACAAATCTAAAAAAACGGCAACAATAAGAGCATATAGATCAAGCAGAAAATTCGCCAAGACCTGCGGTGAAACACGTCGTGGAAAGGAGGTGATCGAAACGATTCGGTGTTGGCGAACTTGGGTTTTATTGAGGAACAATCCTCATTACAACAAGACACTATTTTTAGACATAGGAGGAGAAAAATGAATCATTGGAGAAGAAGATCAGTAATGCCTTACCTGCTTAGTCGAATCAGCCTTGTCATCGTCATTATCGCTCTGATGGCGCCTACTGCTTGGGCTCGTAACGATGATGACCATAACGAGAAAAAACGCTGGAAGAACATCATTGTCATGATTCCCGATGGCTGTGATGAAACCGTCCAGACCGTAGCCCGCTGGTACAAGGGTGAAGATTTGCAGCTCGATAAAATGAAGAACGGCGTTCAAAAATGCCATATGGCCAATTCGATTATTACCGGATCGGCCGCTGCTTCAACGGCATTTGCCACTGGTCATAAGACCACGGTACGGTTTCTTGGAGTTGGTCCGAGAACCGACGACCTTTTGACCGATTTTGTACCTACAGCAGATCCGTACGCGCCGGTTGCCAGTATCCTCGAAGCCGCAAAGCAAAAAGGCAAGGCCACGGGTATTGTTGTGACCTGTCGTGTCACCCATGCCACACCGGCTGGTTTCGGTTGCCACATTGAAGACCGTGGCTGGGACAACGATATCATGGAGCATATGGTCTACAATAATGTCGATGTGGTGTTTGGTGGCGGTTTTCGTCATCTGATCCCTTCGGGTACCACTTATACTACGTCTTTCGGTGATGTATGGAGCGGCAAACGCACTGACGGCGACAATCTGTATCAGGTGCTTCTGGATCGTGGCTATCAGTTCGTCGATAACAAAGATGATATGGCCGCACTGACATCTGGCAAGGCATGGGGGCTCTTCGACGACAGCCACATGCAGCCCGATATTGACCGACAGTACTTTGCCAAACACGAACCGTCCCTTGCGGAAATGGTCGCAAAAGCCATTGAAATCCTTTCCCAGAATAAGAAAGGTTTTTTTCTCATGGTGGAAGGACCACAGGTCGACTGGGCCGGCCATAACAATGACCCCATCTACATGACCACCGATTTCATTGCATTCGATGATGCCGTAAAGGTCGCCTGTGATTTTGCTGACCAAGACGGTAAAACTCTCGTAATGGCCTACCCGGACCACAACACCGGCGGTATGAAGATCGGACACTACCATACGGCGGTGGCCTACACCGAGACGACCATTGAGGATCTGGTTGAACCGCTCAAAGGCATGAAGATCACTTCCGCAGGCCTTGATAAGATGATGGGAGGAGACTACTCGATCAATAACATCATTGCCAAAGTTGCCAAGTACTGGGCACTAAATATCGATGGAGCCGAAGCCCAAGAGATCCTTGACTATCAGTCGTCTGCAGGTGTGAGCTTTAACTACGCGCTGGCTTATGTCATCAGCAAGAACCACACGGTGATCGGCTGGACCACCCATGGCCACAACGGTGAAACCGTTCCCGTTTGGGTTCATGGCGGAAGCGCTCCGGATGGAGTCATTGACAACACCGAACTGGCAACCAAAGCTGCCCGTGCCATGGCTGTAAAACTCGACAAAGTGTCCAATCACCTGTATGTAGATCTCGACGATGTAACCAACGATTATGAAATCGTTGGGGATCTCACAATAGGCGAATACGGTCTTTTGAACAATCTCGTGCTGAAAGTCAAAGGCGCAGAATTCCCCATCAATAAAGATTACATGGTATACAAGGGTCGGACCATAAAACTTCCCGGTGTTACGGTTTATGCACCGGCGACCGAAAAGGTTTACGTTTCCAAGAAAGGCCTTAGAAAAATTGGTCTTCTATAAAAAACACTTTTAACATAAACGCTTTAACATCAAAGGGGAGGCATTTCTTTTTTAAAAATGTCTCCCCTTTTTATCAATCTTTTGTATTTTGCCCTTATCGTCCGAATTCTGCCGGATATAGAAAGACCGTATCGCTGTCATCCCCTCCCCAGAGCACAAAATCCGTATCCATGATGAAATCTCGGACCTCTCGAAGAAATAATTCTGACTCAATCGTTGTTTCTTCAACACCGACATATGCGACTTCACCGGTATACTCCGCGACAACACGGAAAACAACATAGCCGGCTTTTATCCTATGGCCTTTGGATCTCAGATGTTTAAAAAGGGCATGACCGCTACAGATCGCAGGAACCATATCTCGAATGATGCTCGGTTCGGTCCGTGGCCCTGAAACGATTCTGAGGCCTTTTACATGGCGTGGGATATTTTCAAGACAAGTCTTTGGGTCAAATGAGGATTGTTTTGTGTGCGTAGCACAGGAGGTTAGAAGTAGAAACCCGACAGTTGCGACATATAACAAGTTCTTGCATAAATAGCGGTATCTGAAAATGCTCATAAAACTTTATCCCCTTATGTTGATTTAAAAGAATTTAGTTAATTTTTGAGTGAACATTATGATGAATGATATCAACGGTGAGGAAACAAGATATAGAGGACATCAATTTAGCTTTATGAACACTCTGGACAAATGTTCCTTTTTACGCCAAGGTATTCAACCAGGTCATTATTCGGTTGTGAATATCATCTCTGATATTTCGAACTTTGGATAGCTTTTCCTCATCTGTGCCGCCTATACTTGAGGGATCCGGAAAGGCCCAGTGCAATCTACGGGTAATGCCGGGAAAGATCGGACACTGGCTTTCAATGGACTCGTCACAAACCGAGATCACATAGTCATACAGCCGCCCCTCCTTGTAAAAATCAAAGACGCTGTCCGACGTATTTTCGGATATATCGATATTCATCTCCTCCATGACTTCGATAACAAGCTTGTTGATCTCTCGGGGCTCCAATCCTGCGCTTTCCACATCAAATCTATCTCCTGCAGATGCACGCAGAAAGGCCTCCGCCATTTGGCTTCTTCCACTGTTATGGACGCATATGAACAGCACGCTCTTTTTCTTTTCCATGGTGAATTTATCTATTCTTTCTGTTTTTTTTACCTGTTCTTCCGGATTTGAATGCTTTGGAATTTGAGCAAAATTGATTCAACAAAACGACAAGCAGCTCTGCGTTAGGGTGGTTAATTTTTAGCCACTTGAGCTGGAGTAAAATCAGCCAGATCATCAGCAATACTGATATTGTAACCACAAACATTTCTTTCATAGGTCACCCTTGCATACATTACTGTCCATAAATACATACCTTTACAGAGTTTGGATTTGGTTAGAATAAAGTTAGATTTTGATGAGAAAATCAAATTTCAAGAATTTAAGTCTACCATCTAAAAACAATGGCTACAGGTCTTAATTCTTTACACCTTAAAGAATTGTGTTTTAAGACGACAATAAATGTAAAAGTTGGGACCTTCACTTGAAGGTTTAAAGGATTAATTAATATTGTCCTAATACTTCATAAATAAAATCGTGTTATGATTTTATGGAACTCTCGCAGGCAAATCTCTGAGAGTTCATAAAAAAGAGGGAAAGATGTTTATTTCTCATTTGAGTTAATCTAACGTTTTCCCGAGAGACGAGGTATCTGCACTACACTTCGTTAAGCAGTGGGGAATTCAAATTTGAAGATTAGCAACAATTAGATCTCATTATAAATATTTTTGCATGAAAGGAAATTCAATGAAAAGAAAAAAGAGAATAGCGCTTGTCGCCCACGATGAGAGGAAAGAGGATTTATTAGAATGGGTGAAATATAACGAAAGAAAACTGGCGATGCACGAATTGTGGGCCACAGGAACAACCGGTGGAGTTATATCAAAAAACTGTTCACTCCAAATTTTTAAACTAAAAAGTGGTCCGTTAGGCGGCGATCAACAGCTTGGGGCTATGATTGCAAACGGTGAACTGGATATTTTAATATTCTTTTGGGATGCAATGACAGCCCACCCTCACGATGTTGATGTAAAAGCGCTTCTAAGGATGTCAGTACTTTACAATACTGCCGTGGCGTGCAATCGATCGACCGCAGATTTTTTAATATCAAGTTCTCTATTCGATGGAGACTATGTACCGATTGTAAAAGATTATAGTATGATTCTCGAATAGATCGCCCGGGGTCAATAAAGTTTCGCCTTTTCTTTAAGCTGAATGTCCGGGGAGAGTGTAAAATATGGAGTGGTGTCCCCAGATGTCATCAATCGTTCTGATTCAATTCCGGGCGTCAACTCAAGATGACACTCAATACAAGCGAAACTATCCCACTGGTGTCTAACTGCCTGATTCAAACAATCCCTGTAATGTGAACAATAAAGATTTCTGTTTCCGCGTTTGGGTATCGGGTTGGGTTTTTGGTACATTCTTTTTCCTTTCATAAAATTTGTTTTCAGATATTTTAAGTGACCTTAGGATTAAATATAGAAAAGAGAAAGTTACGAGGGTATTAGCAGAACATGAAAAATCTATTAACCGTTTGGGTTGTCTTTAAAAGATATGGTGTTTTAAAAAGATAGGAATAGATTTTGACAAAAAAGTATGATGCTGAACAGAATTCTAACAAAATGATCATCGTTTTCAAACAATAACACCATAAGTTTAATATTCAAAAATGGATGAGTGTATGTTTCCAATAATTACGAAAGATATTTGGAATGAAAAAAATTATTATCTTAAGTGACACCGGTGAGCCCCGATATGGTTTGGTTTCACAACTCAAGGAACTCTTTCCTGAATGTGAAATCCAGATTCTTCCACGCTTGTCCGAAAGCATTGAAGAGTGCGGGATGAATTCAGCAACGGTTTTCAACTTAAATAAATCAGGGGAAACGGTCACTTAAAATCCTCAATTAAACAGGAAACGAAAGATGGTCATCCTCCATGTACCAGAAACTGCTGTCATGTGCTTGGTGGGAATCGGATTTCTGGGTCTTGCAGGATTCGGACGAAAATTATTTAAAAAACACGCCTCCATTAACCCTACATTAAGGGAAAAATGAATCGAATACATACGATTATTTGTGATTTTGACGGCACGCTTGCGGACACGCAAGGCGCAATTAAGCATGCATTTATAAATACGCTCCAAAACATGGGGATATCGGTTCCCTTAGATGCTTTTATGAACGAGATCTACTCACAAACAGTAGAGGAGATGTTTCGCGAAGCCGGGGTATTAAATAATAGCCTTTTGAAAGAAGCTGTTTCTCACTATTGCCGTTTGTATGGCGTCATTGGTCCACAAAAAGCAACGCTCTTTCCCGGAGTTTTACAAACACTTAAAAGACTTCGTGAACGCAACGTGTCCCTAGCTATCGCCACCAACGAAAACAGAAAAAACCTTGAACGTCTTTTGCCAACATTAAAAATATGTCACTTTTTTTCTGTTACGATCTGTGAAGATGAAGTCAGCCATCCCAAACCCCATCCCGAAATGGTATATAAAATTCTGGATAAAACGGGTTCCTCCCCCGACCAAACGCTGATTGTGGGTGACTCGGCATTCGACATATTAATGGGCAAGACAACAAACTGCAACACATGTGCCGTGACCTACGGCACCCATTCTGAAGCAAAGCTCCGGTCTTATTCTCCGGATTGGCTCATTGATCATTTCAATAACGTGTTGGAAATTATAGAAGTTGTTAAAGTGCGGACACCCTGGGTTGCCGGAATTGTTCGCGAAACGTTACAAAATAACAATAAATTTTACATTTAAAATAAATAACACATTAAATCTTATCCTTGACCACATGAAACGACAGAGTAGATCCGGTGACTTGGCTTCGTCCGGTAAAAAGAAACGTCACCAACCACAATATTTCCAAGAAAATAATAACTCCCGGATTCCAAAACGCTTGCAGGCCTTTTAGAACATCGGGAATTTGGGATATGCTTGTGGGAAAGAATACAGCGATAAGTGCGGCATATGGGATGGAGCAAATCCCCATGATCTGATAGGTTGATATCTTGTGTTTTCCTCTGTAGTCTGCTCGATAAAATTCGGACAGAAATCTCCAGCTTTGCGTCACCAGAACCGTAACGAAAAACGCCGCAACATACTTTCCGTTAAAAAAAAAGTAAAGTCCTAACAGCCCGGAAACGGAGAATATGACTGCCGTCACGCCCTGGATCGGTAAAACTTTTTGATTGTCATACCCGTGGGCATAGGCAATTTTTTTGGTTTTACCATAAAAGATAAAACACCTATTTTTGAACAGTCTCCGAAAAAAAGGTGAAATGTCGGACAGAAGTTTTCCATAGCAGCAGCCAAAGCTGATACATGCCAATCTACCGATCCCTTCTCCAAAAGCGTAAGCGATGGCAACAGCGGCAATCACGGATGAAATCTGAAGGTCGATCCCCATGTGCTTTCCCAAGGTTGCACCAATGAGCCAAACCATCCAGGGTATGATGATAATCCCCACAAAAAACGCACCGCCCACGCTAAACGTGGAAGGTTTTTTTTCAACGATCCTGGCGACCATCTTGGATGCCGGCATACAAAAAGAAAAGAGAGCAATGGAGATTGTAAAAATGATGACCATTGGAATGTCAAGGGCCCCTAAAAGAACAAAAAAAAGAGCGGTGGCAAAAACATAGGCGCAGGCGTTAAAAAAACCATAGTAAGTGAGATTGACACCCCTCCATTTATTGTCGTCGATTTTTTCTTTTGGGATAGCCCCGATAATTTGCCATTTTTCCTTGGGTAACGATTTAAAGCTTCGCTGGAACAAAACCGTTATGATCAGCGCAATGGCTGCGATGAACAGTGTGTTGACCATTTGATGGCTCCTTAATTACCTGAATCTTGCAAGAGTCGGAGGCTTTCATATGCAAGGTATTAAGAAAGACCGGTAGCAATGTGCGATCGCACCTTGACATCGGTTTCGACCACCGGTCTTCCGAACGCTTTCGAAAACCGGGTTGTTACGTTGGGTTGATGCATATTTGAGACAATGTCTTCGCAAAATGTGACCGCATCTTTCTGGAAAATAAGAACATCCAAAGAACTACCAGGCCGATACAGACTTTTGGGCTGGCCTTTTTTCAAAAATAATCCCTGCGTAACATTTCGGGGGTTTTGGTAACGGATTTCACTGTAGCATTGGAGGATATCACCGATCATTAATGCTACAATTTCGATCATTGCTACCAGACCTACACCGGAGCCGTTTGGAACCTGTGTGTCGATGATAGTAACCACACGCTTGTTTTTAGAATACGGTGTGGCCTCTACAATGACCGCTCCCGGATTAATGGAATGGTATATGCCGTCAATCTCATAAATGTCCACCACTTTACCTGAAACCGGTGCGTGATTATAATGATACTTTTCCGGTGTGAGTCGAAAAATTGCGTAATTGCCCTTTGAAAACGCGCGAAGCCACTCTTTTTTTTCCGGACCGATGAGTTCTTCAAAATGAAAAAATTTTTCTTTCAGAAAAAGCTGGGATTGGTTCTCGAATGATCCGACCAGCATTTTTGAATCTGCGGTAGAAACAACGGCAGGCGGGTCATCGGGCATGGGACGTTTCTCCCAATAATTAATTTTTCTTTCAAATATCTTTCGGGGAGAATTCAGCTGTTCAGGGCTGTCAATACATTCGTCAAGATCGATGTTTAAAGCATGTATGATATGCTTTAAATTGCGCATTTTTAAAACAGGCAGGTCATAATTAAAAAAACCCAGCAACCTGGAGCTTCTCGAAGAAGCTAATGCCTTGAAAAACGTACCGGTATTTTCTCTTGCATGATTGTACAAAAAGTTGATCATGCGGTCTGCGTATAACTTTTCCGTTACAATCTTACCGCTTTCTCGTTCAATATATTGATGGATCATAAGTAAAATCACATTTGATAGTAAACAAGATATTTAAATGGGGTCATTCGGGTGACGATGTATTGGCCTCATTCATGTCCTGATGGATCGTTAGAAGCGTCAGGTATATCAACTTTCTTAACCGGTCAACGGAAATGCTCTCGTTCATGACTTCTTTTTTAACCGTTAACATAAAGTCAGATGTGCTGTTGCCGTCTAAAATCGCCAAAAGCGCCGGGTTGTAGTAACCTTCCCTCCAAATTTTCCAGGAATCAATCTTTTTAAAATCCGACTCTAAAAACTCAAAGGCTTCATTCATGTACTGAACCCTTAAAATGTCTCGATAATATTTTTCCGCAGCGGAATTGAATTCCAAGCCGGATAGTTTCATGGGTGTCGACGCATTGGCAAGTTTTAATATTTCACGTGTCAGCTTTGCGGACACCCCATGTGTTTCCGGATATTTTATCCTGTTTTGAAGATTGTCTATGGTTTCGTTCATATTCATCATTTCAATCAATTCTTTGCCATCTGTTTTCAAAACTTCGAGAAGTGCTTTACAAAACTCGATATTAAGGATTCGAAGATATCCCGAATACCGGCGGCTGAATCGGGTACGCTTTGTCTTTTTCAAAATGTTCGTCAAAAATTGGTTACGGGTATCTCTTCGAACATAAAATGTCGGAATTCCGATGGCTGATCCGAAAAATATTTGTCTCCGTTCGCTTTCAACAACAGGATCATCCGGAATCATCTGATGGGTCAATTTCTCCTGAAGAACATACTTGAACGCAAGGGCGGTAATCAGACATTGCAGATTCGCTGCATGGAACATATCGTTTTTAAGGCTTTCAAACTGGCTGTAATATCGTCCCTCAAATCCTGAAAAACCCATATTTTCAAAACATCGCAACCGGTACAGAAGATAGATCGCCATGGATGTGTCAAACACCCCCAGATCAGACAGATCTTTTTTAAGTAATGCTTCGCTGCCAAGCCGGCCATCCAATGCTGGGCTTTGATCCGTGCTCATGAGACAAACAAGATAGTCAATCAATCGAAAGTCCTTGACAAAATCCCCTCTGACACCAAGGACTTTACTAAGAACTTTATCCAGCCGTTCCGGACCAAAAGGAGTTAAGGGATGACCAAAAATTTTCAGATTCGCCTTCTTTTTCCATCTTCGCCAAATCATACGAAGATGTATAAAGTCGAGTTCATGGGGCAAAAATCCCAGGGCCTTCTCCGGATGAAAATCCCAAAAATCAAGCCGATAGGGTGCACCGCTGTAAGTACCGACAAAAAGAGGAAGAAAATGTTCGGTAATCTTGATTATCAAATCTCCGACATATTTCTCATCTTTTCTGGAAAAGCCGGATTTTTTATCCTTTAATAGGCGTGTCAATTTTCGACTGCCGAGGCTGATATGGGTTCCATTGTTGGCCAGGCAGATGTTTGAAGTGTTGGGCAATACAACCAAATTTTTGGTGATAATGCCTGCTTCTTTAAGTTTGGAAACGGCATTCAATTGGCTTCGCGACAGCACTTGGTGACAAAGCACCATGTAGCGATACTTTTCTTCGCCTTTGTCCCATCCGGAAAGACAGGGACTCATGAAAAGGTTTCTGTAAAAAGAATCTGAAATTAAATCATTTAATATTTTCTGACGAACCGGTGGATTCGGTGCAAAATAGACCATCGCTTGTTGGCCAAGGTCACAGAGTTTCAATTTTTTGTTTGCATAAAGGACAAGAAACTGTGTGAGCAAAAATCGCTTCAATGTTTCTTTTGCAATCCCGTTTCCACCGGTTTTGTCTGAATTCAAAGAAACTGGATAAAAAGAATAGGTCTCAGGTGAAGTATTATCGCTCAGAAAATGCTTCATCAATCGATCCCCGATCTCTTTGATCATGGGATGCGAATGCGATGGGCATATAACATCTGAAAGAGCTAATTTAAGAAGATAACTCACCGGTACTCTCATCAACTCTTTGTTTGTTCGAGGTACATTAAATCGACTTAGGTCCTTTCGTTTGGGACCGTTCGTGTCTTTTTTATCCGCTAAAGTATCTTGGTTGAAGACACGTTGCGCATATGGGCTCAATACAGATCTTTGAAACCGTACCCAGCTGTTTTCCCAAATGTTTTCAGAATTGTTGCTGAGGTATGCTTCTAAAGAAGCCATCACCTTTCGACAAGTGTCACCGGCTGCGGATTGTTTCTGAATGTTTTTAAAATAATTGGATGCTTTGATGTATAATGGGAGATCAACCTGATCATTGCTTCCTTTAACGACCGTTTGATATTCATTTTCAGCACCAACCGTTGTATCGTTTATGGAAAAAGGAATAGATGACGCGAACATTTCCGGAGAACTCTGATCGATTTCCAACAGTTTACGAATCCGTTCGAGTCTTTCTTCACAGTTACTCGACGATTTGCGATGTGTTACAATTTTTAAATTGGGTGCTGACCGATAGTGGGTCATGGCAACATGGTGTCCTTCACCTAAACTGAGCATTTTAAATTTTAAAAGGTATAAATTTAAATTATTATAATCGGTAAATGTTAACCGATTACTAGGATAGTGTGAGAATTTTATTTTAAACCCTTGAAGAAACTTCCTGAAGTCCTGATAGAGGGGATCTTCGCTACGCTATAACTCCATTTGGAGGGATTTCCCTTTCACTCCAACAAGTTGAAGGATATTCAGACGAAGGCGAATAAATTTTTAACTCAAATTTAATTCAATACTAACACAAGGTTTTTAGTATATTTAAGCTTAAAATACTCATTATACTTTCTTAACTTACAACCTGAATCTTGCACGATTCGGAGGCTTTCATTAATTTTCATGTAAGATTTAGGTACTATATTTCATGCAAACATACAGACATCTTTTTCTTTTAAAGCGAAAAAAAATCCCCGGCCAACTGGTGATACAGTTAACGGATAAATGCAATGCCCGTTGTCCCCAATGCGGAATGCGATGCACGGAAAAATTTCAACGCACGAAATTGTCTCTTGACGACGTAAAGCGTATTCTGGAGGCCGCCGCTGAAAATGGTGTAAAAGCCTTATCGTTTACGGGTGGAGAACCGTTTCTTTTCTTCGATGAACTGTGCCGGTTGATGAAATACGCCGGTCAACTTGGAATTGAATACATTCGCACCGGTACCAATGGTTTCTTTTTACGAAATACAAACAGTCCGAACTTCGAGTCCAAAATAAAAACCATTGCGGAAAAACTGGCCGGAACACCGGTTCGAAATTTTTGGATCAGCATTGATTCCGCGGTTCCAGAAATTCACGAGAAAATGCGTGGTTTTCCAGATGTGATCAGCGGGATCGAAAAAAGTCTTCCTGTTTTTCACGAATTCGGCATTTATCCTTCGGTAAACTTGGGAATCAATCGCAACATGGCTCCAAACATCATCGATATGAGCATATCAAAACATGAAATTGGAAGCGCATTCATTCAAAAAATTTACCGCAATTACAAGGCTGCGTTTCGAATGTTCTATCGCTTTGTCATCGACTTGGGATTTACCATGGTCAATATGTGCTACCCCATGAGTATCGTTCCTGATAAGAAAGGATCGGCCCTGAACGCCATATATGGTGCAACATCGCCAAGCAATATTGTGAGATTCAATGCAACAGAAAAATTGCTGCTTTTCTTAGCGCTTTTCCAGACGATTGTGGAGTTTCGTTCTAAAATCCGCATATTCACCCCCTTATGTTCGCTCTATGCCCTGACCATGGTATTGATTGACGGACCCAATGCTGCCTATCCCTGCCGCGGAGGCATTGATTTTTTCTTTATCGATTCACGGGATGGAAACACCTATCCGTGCGGCTATCGCGGCAATGAGAATTTCGGCAAATATTGGGAAATTGATTGGAATAAAGTCCGCAACAAAGGAGATTGCACCATGTGCGATTGGGAATGTTTTCGAGATCCCTCCGAACTTTTCGGGCCGCTTTTGCAAAGTATATCCGAACCATTAAAGCTTATTAAAAAGGTAAAAGAGTATCCCCAATACTTCCGTTTATGGTGGAATGATTTAAAATACTACCGCGCCTGTGAGTTTTTTAACGGGCGCCGGGCACCAAACTATAAGAAGTTAAATAATTTTTAATTTGTAGTAATGCAAAAGACATTAGACGGAGCTTCAACAGAGTTAAAGGGTTCCAAATTTAAGCATGTAAATATAAAGACCATGAAATCCAGGTCTTCGATTTTGAAAACCTTATTTTTGCCGTATAACGTTTGTACCGCCGCCTTGAAAAAATTTTTCAAAGACGATTGCTTTACGCTTTCTTCCTCAATTTCATTTATTTTCCTTTTTTCTATTATTCCCTTTTCAACCCTGAGCGTCTTCGTTTTTAATGCCATACAGCGAACGGTCTTTTCGGCAGATATCTGGACAAATAGCCTCGTCGAAATGATTGCCGTTGAGTTAATACATATTATTCCCTTTGTGACCAAAGAATGGGTTAAAACCTATATTATCAATCCCCAGGCATATGGATCATTCACTATTTTCAGCTTTTTATTACTGCCGGTGATCAGTGGATTTATCTTCCATGAACTTGAAATATCTTATCGAAAAATATTCAAACTTCCGGTTCGTCACTTACTTTTACGCCAGATATTCTATTCAATTAGCAGTATATTTGTGGTTCTTCTTCTTTATACATTAAATTTTCTCTGGCTGATTATTTCATCGGCAGCATCGCACATCCATACTTTTCTCAACTCCAAATCCTACGTAAAAGAAGTATTGTCATTCACATCAAATCATCTATCATATTTTCTTACAGACCTAATGTCCATTGTTGTGCTCGGCATATTCTTTCTTGCCACGGTTAAAATATTTTTAAACATTAAGATTCAAATGAAATACAGGCTTTTTTCAGCAGGCCTTTTTTCTGTCTTATGGATATTTGCACGGGGATTGTTTAAACTGTATTTATTCCATATCTCTCGAGTGAATCTCCTATACGGATCATTGAGTTCGGTCATTGTCATATTACTTTGGATCTTTTATTCCTCTGCCGCCCTGCTTTACTCAGTGGAAGTTATGTATGTGCTTCACTCGCGTCAATTCAAATCATAAACTTTAGTTAACCAAATAACCCACCTATTTGCCCCATATACAACAATATATTACGTTAAAATCTATTTCCTAACTAATTTTTAGCGTTTTTCTAATTCTCTCTAAATGTAACATTGCTATCATTATAGAAATTTTGGCCCGACCGGCTAAAATACTAATATAAAGGAGCGATACCCAATGCGAATCGATTTTCATGTTCATTCAAAATATTCAAAAAGACCGTCCCAATGGATTCTTCAGAAACTGGGGAGCCCGGAAAGCTTTTCAGAACCTTTTCAGATTTATAACATTGCAAAGAAAAAAGGAATGTCTCTGGTCACTATTTCCGATCACAACAGCATCGACGGGGCCCTGGAGATTGCACATCTTCCGGACACCTTTGTCAGTGAAGAAGTGACATCGTATTTCCCTGATGATGGATGCAAAATCCATGTGCTGGCAATCAATATTACGGAAAACCAGCATCAGGATATCCAAAAAATCCGAAAAAATGTGTTTGAGCTCATCGAATATTTAAACCACGAAAACATCTTTCATGTTCTGGCACATCCCCTTTACAGCATCAACAATTTATTAACGGTTGAACATTTCGAGAAGTTCTTACTACTATTTAAAAATTTCGAGCTGAATGGTACCCGCGATGGTCAAATTAACCAACATCTTAAACAGGTTCTTTCCAAACTACAACCCGAAGATATCGGTCGGTTAACCGAAAAACACAAGATATATCCAAATTATCCGGACCCATGGAAAAAAAATGTCGTCGGCGGATCAGATGATCACGGGTCCTTGAATATTGCCCGTACATATACCGAAATAAAGGGGGCACATGATTTGACATCCGCATTAAAAAGTATTGAATGCGGCAACTCGAATGTGGTTTTTTCTGCGTCAACTCCGAAAACCATGGCCCATAATCTTTACGGGATTGCATATCAATTTTATCGTAAAAAATTTAATTTGAAAAAATATGTGGGCAATGACATTTTGTTACGGTTTCTTGACCAATCGTTGCGGACCGATAGTAAAGAAGAAAATGGCTTTATGAACAAATTATATTGTTTGTGGCAATATAAAAAACAACGCAAGGAAAAATCTAATTTCCCCGAGACCCTTCTGGGATTACTGAGAAAAGAAACACAAAAACTCATTCACGACAACCCTCGACTGATGAGCATTGCAGAAGGGAAAAAAACAAACTCAAATGCCCCTGAAAAAGAATGGTTTAATTTTGTCAACCAGTTGTCAAACAGCGTTTTGCTTCACTTTGCCGATCATCTGATGGATAATATATCCGGTGCAAATGTATTTAATGTTTTTCATACCATCGGATCGGCCGGAGGGCTCTATACTCTATTGGCCCCTTATTTCATCTGTTATTCACTTTTCAAAAACGATCGTCGATTCGGTAAAAAGATTCTCGAAGGCTGCTTTAAAGATGCTGGTTTAAAGAGGAACACGAATGGAATCAAAGTCGCTCACTTCACCGATACTTTCTACGATGTAAATGGTGTGGCACTAAGCCTTCAACAACAAATTCAAGTGGCCATACGAACCCACAAGAATCTTACCATTCTCACATGTGATTCTGAAAATAGATCCAAGCGCAAAGGGATTCAAAACTTTAAGCCCATCGGCGTTTATGAACTTCCCGAATATCCCGAACTGAAAATTTTTTACCCACCATTACTTGAAATGTTGAATTATTGCTATGAACAAAAATTTACACACATCCATTCAGCCACTCCCGGTCCGATTGGATTGGCAGCACTTGCCATTGCAAAAATTCTTCACCTTCCGATCTACGGAACATATCATACGGCACTGCCACAATATGCTCAAATCCTGACCGGAGATGACACCATAGAAGATATCATGTGGAAATTTATGTTGTGGTATTATGACCATATGGATTTTATCTACGTACCCTCTCGGGATACCGGAGAGGAGTTGATCGAAAAAGGTATTGACTCGAAGAAAATCAAGATATTTCCACGAGGTATTGATATCGATCGGTTTCATCCTTCAAAACGAAACGGATATTTAACAGAGCATTATCAAATTAAAGAACCCATTAAATTGCTTTATGTGGGGCGGGTTTCAAAAGAAAAAAATCTACATCTTCTGGTTGACGTTTTCAAAATGCTAACTCAAACGGTTAAAAATATCCATCTTGTGGTTGTGGGTGACGGACCGTATCTTGATGAAATGAAGGAACAATTACGGGGTATGCCATGCACGTTTACCGGATATTTGGAGGGTGAGGAACTTTCATTCGTATACGCGTCCAGCGATATCTTTGTTTTCCCCAGCACCACGGATACCTTTGGAAATGTCGTTCTGGAGGCACAGGCTTCAGGAATCCCGGTTATCGTAACAGATAAAGGCGGACCTCATGAGAATATACTTAAAGACCAGACCGGATGGGTCGTCAAGGCTGATGATCCGGAAGATCTCCTTGAGGCGATTCAGCGAATGATCGCAAAACCTCAGTGGATACGCAACATGGGGAAATCTGCAAGAGATTATATGGAATCGAGATCCTTTGACGGTGCCTTCATTAAAACATGGAAGATGTATCAGGAAGGGTATGATACCCAAAAAATACGAGTTGCCAGAGTTTAGGCATCAAATAAAGAGTTCGACCATGCGCGCTTCCCGTTTTTGTCTTCTTTTTGCAATCATACATAGGTCCACTGGAAAGGAATCTCGAATTCCTTAATCAATCGGAAACCCCGATGGCCAAGCCGTGAAGCGTGGCATCCCGTTCATCACGGCCGTCCAATTCAATATCTTCGATGACAAGAAGTGGTGAGGTTGGTTCCCGACCGTTTTGTTGATAGACGTTCCGGTGATTGGTAACCGCGATAAAATCATATTCCTTTCTTGAATCGTGTCCACCACCGTTTTCCAATACCTGTTCAATTGCTATATAAAGATATCCGCCCATTGTTTAAAAAGCAAACATAGGTCTTTTTAATCGTTTGATATGTTGACGGTTGGATAGCAACAAAAATATTAACCGGCATCCATCAAAATTTTTTAAAAAAGTCCAAAAATCGATAATATTGAGAAAACGTTGA
The DNA here is from genome assembly GCA_050117895.1 of Desulfobacterales bacterium. Lineage (GTDB taxonomy): Bacteria > Desulfobacterota > Desulfobacteria > Desulfobacterales > UBA11574 > S5133MH16. The sequence continues at coordinate 21,551 of JASFLX010000021.1, forward strand.
AGATTTTTAGATAACGGGTAAGGAATTGTTAGGCCCGGTGTATCTCTCCGAAAATATGTAGTATATAGATTGCTTAAAATCACATGCATTTAC
>JASFLX010000022.1:0-21600 GCA_050117895.1 Desulfobacterales bacterium
GAGTGTTAAATTTGCCAAAAATCATAAGCCCATTAACCCTGAACTTCTGAACGCTGAGCCCGTGGATCGGCTACAGTAAAACAAAGGGGAAGAACTTGAATCCAAACCGAATACTAACGCTATCTGCCAGGTTTGTATTAGGCGGTGTATTTGTTTATGCCGGTTTTGACAAAATCCTCCACCCGTCAGCATTTGCAGAGGTGGTTTATAATTATAAAATCCTGCCGGACGAACTTATAAATTTTATGGCAATAATGCTGCCCTGCCTGGAACTTGTTCTGGGAACTTTTCTTATTATCCGTTTCTGGATGCCCGGAACCGTTGTCATGAGCAATCTTGTTTTGATCACGTTTATCGGAGCCCTTGTATTTAACATGGCCCGCGGGCTGGATGTGAGTTGCGGTTGCTTTTCTGCCACTGCTGTTGAAAGTTCAATGAATATTTTGACGGTTTTACGGGATACATCCTTTCTGACAATAGCTGTTTACCTCCTATACTCATGCGTTTTCCATAAAAATTAGCGCCTGTTGATAAATCCCGATTTATCGGGTACACCGGCATTGGGCAAAAGTGGACATTTTAAAATACTCTATCCGGAATCTAACGATTCCATGGGTTTTATGCTGTTCCTATAAAAAAAGGTCTGAATGATTTTTCATCCCGCGTTAAAGCCGCATCGATCTCATCAAGAAGCCTGATTTTAGCCTGGGGCAGCCTTCCTTCAAGGTTGATATAGTTCGTATAATGATCGCTCGTAACATATGATGAAACCTGAATATTCTTTATCAGCAGTGCTGTTTCATGCAACACCTCATGGGGACCCAGCATTTTAAAGGATTGGTTTTGAACTTCTTCCAAAAGCGGCGTGTTTATTTTCGGAACAAAGGTGCGCAGCCGTATAAAATCAGGTTCTATTTGATTTAATACCTTTGCCGTCTCCCTGGCATGGGATCGGGTCCGGTGTTTTCCGCCGATACCCAGGATAACATACAAACTCAACTCTATGCCGGCATCCATGACCCACTTTCCCGCTTCTATCTGCTCTTGGCTGAAAGTCCCCTTTTTTATGCGTTTTAGAATCACATCGTCACCCGATTCCAGGCCGACATGTATTCTCGATAGGCCGGCGTCAGCCAAATGTTTAAGCCCATGGGGCCCTTTTTTGTGAATATATTGCGAAGAACCGTATACGGTAATCCTTTCTAATCCCGGAAAAATTTTTCTTGCAAAACCAAGAATTTCACATAACTCATCGGTTTTCATGGCAATAGTGTTTCCGGCCGGCAAAAAAAGGGTTCGAATTTTTTGTCCGTAGATATTAGAGGCCTCTAAAATATCCTCTTTTATTTCAGTCACATTACGCACTCTGAATCCGGGACCGTTTTTATAGACCATGCAAAAGGTGCATTTGTTGTGGGGACAACCCATGGTCGCCTGAATCAATAGAGAGTCCGCCTCGCTGGGAGGCCTGTAAATGGGTCCTTGATATCGCATATAAAAATAGTGGAAATCCCGGATTTTTTCCTGTAACTAATTCAGTTATAAGCTTAGTACCAAAAATTGAATAAAAACGCACCATAAAATCAAAATCTATTTCCGGATACCGTTCATGCAGAGGACAAACTGGTATGTCATAACCGGGGCGCCATGTTCCGGCAAAACTGCGGTAATCAGCGCACTTGAACAGTTGGGCTACCCGGTGGTTCATGAAGTGGCACGCGCATATATCGATGAAGAATTAAAAAAAGGGAAAAGTATTGCCGAGATAAAATCGGATATATTACGATTTGAGCGTTTTATTTTATATAAAAAGATTGAAATTGAGAAATCTCTTTCCAAAGACACAACGGTTTTTCTGGATCGTGGGGTCCCGGACAGTATCGGATATTATATTCTGGAAGGATTATACCCGGATGAACCCATCAAAAAGAGTAAGCAAACCCGGTATAAAAAAATTTTTTTCTTTGAAAGATTATTGTTTGAAAAAGATGCCGTGCGATCGGAAGATGAAAAAATTGCAGCCGAGTTGGATCGTATTTTAAAACAAAGTTATCAAATGCTGGAGTATGACATTATTATTGTTCCAATTCTGACGGTAAAAGACCGTGTGGCTTTTATTTTAAAGCATGTATAAAAAAATAACCGTTATTGAATGACGCACCGTGAACTAGTGTCCATCCATAAATGGTCTTTTTGCCCAATCCGCCGGAGGCGGACAAGTCTCTGCGTTATGTTCAAAAAATAATCCTCGGAATATTACACATATGCCTGCCTGCCCCGTAGGTCCGGCAGATCGTACTGGGATGGACACGAACTATATCGTCTGAAATACTTCAATATTTTCAGAAATCAGACCCATGTGAAACGGTTGCCTCTCCACGCTTTCTTCTTCTAATAATTTCAGAAAAGCATCCACAACCTTTGGGTCGAACTGGGTGCCGCTCGCTTCCCTTATCATCTCAATTGCGATTTGAAAAGGCATTCCGTCCCGGTATGGTCGATCAGAGGTCAACGCGTCAAATACATCGGCAACCGCCAGAATGCGAGCACCTAAGCTTATCTCTTCTCCGGGGAGGCCATCGGGATACCCTTTACCGTTGAACCACTCATGGTGTTGCATGGCCACAGGTATAACTTCAGCATAATCTTCAATAGGTTGTAAAATTTTTACTCCTTTTTCCGGGTGTTCACAAATAATCCGGTACTCTTCATCAGTTAATTTCCCGGGCTTGTCGAGAATCTTGGCAGGAATACCGATCTTGCCGATATCATGGAGCAGCCCGGCCTGCTGAAGGTTGTCCAATTGTTTCCGTGTAAGACCCAAAATACGGCCAATTTTTAATGCCAGATGTGTAACTCTTTCCGAGTGCCCTACCGTCCAGGGGGATTTTGCATCAATGGTCCGGGCCAGGGCGGTTAGTGTGCCCCGACTGAGCCTGTCCGATCTTTTATTTACTTCTAATATTTCTTTTATGTTTCCTTTTAGATTTAGATTTTTATTTCTTTCTTCCCAATCATATTCAACAAAGTCCAGTGAATCCTTAGAACTTATCTTCATTGTTTCTTTTTCCTTTTCCACTTCTACTCCGTTTTCAGTATTGCACCAGAAAATATCGCCACATGTAAAGACCGGTTTCAGGATTAAAAATTTCTTGTTTTGATCCGGTTACTAAATAAATCAAATTAAAATATTTTTAAAGATTAAAAATCATATTGGCGATAATTCATGAAAAGAAAACAAAAAAATAAGTCAACGCAATGTCTTTGACCCATATTTACAAAAGAACAATATGTAAGTGTTATCACAAAAAGAGAAACCGGACCGGAACAAAAAGAAATTGATATCGTTATTTTTGAAGAGGATAAGCAAGTAATCCGTATGATTTTAGGTTGTTATAAGCAAGAAATTGGGCATGAGCTTGGATAGACATATGAATCTACATAGAATAATGCATATTGTATGTCAAGAAATAATTTACACAATATATGGTAATTTTTAAACGATGTAGTTACTGGAAGGACAGATGATATGATATACGGAATAGGAGACTTGAGCCTAATTTGATTGATTTTATTCGATCCGCACTCATGCCTCATTTCATGAAATATTCATCCCGGATATTTCACGAGTTCGAGGCGTTCATTTGCAAGGCATTCAAGGGCGCAGACGTAGTAGACTACTGCAAGCCCTTGATAACGACGCAAATGGTCGCCTCGGACTCGCCCGTAGGGTGAAAATTTTTGAGAAATTGAACAATAAAATTGTCGAATACGAACCATTAGCTGACAACGAGAAGCAAAATTGTAAATAACAAACGGTTTTCATATTTAACAAAAAGTTTCCTCAAAAATTTTCATGAAATATTCGGGATAGGGTCTGTAAAACCTTCGACGCACTTTTTCCATGCTTATTTTATTTTCTTTCTGTTGCTAATACGGCAACCAAAATATATTTTTTTTAATTTTCCATGTAATCCTTTACACGTTTCGTACGTCTTATATATATATAGACGTACCGGCATTAAAAAAGTTTACCCACGCAGGTTATTGGGATTCAACATAAAAAGAAGATTAAATTATTTATTTTATTTTCATATTATTACGTTTTTGAGATCTAGGACTAATGCATTTGACTTCGGTGTAGCGGAACGACAGCGTGTTTCTCTTGGAAACTGACTGACTGTTTTAAGGGCCTTAGCATCCGTTAGAACGAGCCGAACTAAATTATGACTCAAAAAATCAATGAGATAATTTAGAAACCAATAGCTCTTAATAGCTACGGCGCGGCTCGGGCTTACGGATGTTTAAGCACAAGTTTCAGTCTGTTGGAAAGAGATACACGCTGTCGTGGAGCGTTTTCTCTGTATAGGGATTCAAATACGTTTGCCCTGTTTTGAGGCCCCGTCCTGCTTGACGCGTAACATTCGGTTTAGTATTAATGATAGTAACCATTTTGTGGAAACAACCCTTCCGTATAGGAATTAACAACAAATTAAGGGAGCAAAGTAATGAAAAAAACAATTGCAATTATTGCGAGTCTGGCACTGGCCATATCTCTTTTGTCATGCGCCGGACCCACACAACAGCAAAGAGGAGCAAAAACCGGTGCTTTAATTGGAGCGGCAGGTGGTGCCATTCTCGGTCAAGTCATTGGCGGGAATACAGAATCCACTCTTCTCGGAGCGGCAATCGGTACCGCTGTTGGGGGCGTCTCCGGTTATCAAATCGGCGCGTATATGGACAAACAGGAACAAGAGTTGAGAGCTGCGATGGCGGCAAGTGAGGCTGCCAGTATCGAGAGAACTCAAAACGTATTGACGGCGACTTTCCGTTCTGAATTCTTGTTTGACTTTGACTCTTCAACCTTAAAACCGGGGGCATATACGGAAATTGCCAGAGTTGCTAATGTATTAAACAAATATCCACAGACAACCATCAGGGTTGAGGGCCACACCGATTCAAAAGGTTCTGAAGCGTATAACCAAACATTGTCTGAAAAACGGTCACTGGCGGTGAAAATCGCTCTGACACAAAGGGGGGTCGATCCGACCAGAATACAAACCGTGGGGTTTGGTGAGTCACAACCCATATCTTCTAATGACGCCATGAATAGAAGGGTTGTCATTGTAATTATACCTACTTAGAAAATACAGAGTAAAAAAAGTTGGGGGGGACTAAAATATGAAAATTATAGGAACAGCCTTACTCATACTCATTTGTTTTTCTCCTTTGAATGCTTTTGGCGGGTGTATAAAAGGAGATTGTATGAACGGACAGGGCACCTTCATTTACTCTAACGGGGACAAGTACGTGGGTCAATTTAAAGATGGCCAGTTTCATGGAAAAGGAACGTTGACCTCTCCCGACGGTGAAAAATATGTGGGTGAGTTTAAGGACAATATGTTGAACGGACAGGGAATTCTGGTTCGGCCCAACGGTGTCAAGTATGTGGGTCAATTCAAAAACAATAAGCTGCACGGAAAAGGGACTTTGACTTCTCCCCGCGGCAAGAAAATGGTCGGTACATTTAAATTTGGTGAGTTTGTCGGGAAATAACCGAAATCAGGCATATTTCAAGTTTTCACGACACAGCCGGGCGAGAGGTGAGCCCTACCTAACCTTTTACGACAAAGTTTTGCACCACCTCAAAGAGATCATTCACACGAACCGGTTTGGCAAGGAAGGCATCTGCCCCGGAATTTCTGGCGGGTTGTTCATTGGCAGGATTGTCGGACATCAGAAGACATTTTTTGCCCGGACTTTTCTCCCTGAATTTAGCCATAAGTTCAAATCCGTTCAACCCGGGCACATCGATCTCTGAAATAATTATGTCCGGACTCTCATAATCTTCTATATATCTCCAAGCGTCCAGACCGCTATCAAAAGATAAAACATCTCTGTTCACACAATACATTAAAACGGTGACCACAAAATCTCGGACCATCAGGTCATCATCAATAACAGCTATCTTTACGTTGGGTATATTGACCGGGTTCACGCTACTTTCAGAAAGTTCACATCTCGAATTTGGAATTTAAATATTAGCGTCTCACAGATCTGGTTCAAGTTATCGATGAGAGCCTTTTTCCTGAAATGACCCCTGAGACGGTCTTCAGCCAGGGCTTTGGCCATTACGGCCAGAAGCTGAACTCGCTGATGAAACAGATGCTCTTCCGAGGTCTTTTTTTGGGAAACAATTTCTGTTTGGGGCTCAGAGCCATTGTCCTTTAAAGTGGAGGATTCGCTGACCAGATGGAGGGAATGATAGAAAACATGATTCGCATTTTCTATAACGGCCTTTTTTCGGTAAGTTCCGAGAGGGCAGTCTCTTAAATAGGCCTTGGCCATGATAATAAGAAGTTTTAATCGTGATGAAAAAATATCATCGGCCGACATTGTTCTCATCCCAACGGACGCCGGGCCCATTTTAATCATAATATGTCCTTGTCTCTGATTTTCTTAGTAAAAAATATTACCTCCAGGCCACTTAATGTACTGTCTTTATTAATCTATCAGCATGTGAATGTCAATATATATTTTCAAGGATTTAGACGCGTTAAAATGTAACTTCTCAACAAATGAGCCTATGGGTGATAAAATGATAAAAGTTCCTCTTTTTCTTTTTCCGTCAAATTACGCCAGGCTCCCTCGGCCAGCCTTCCCAGTTTGACATTTGAAACCCTTATTCGCTTTAACCGTGTCACATGGTTTCCTACTTTTCTGACCATGCGTCGAACCTGCCGGTTTCTTCCCTCTTGGAGTATGATACGAAAACGTGTGGAAGATATTCTCCGGATCTTTGCGGGCCTGGTTTTGGTCCCCATCATGGGAAGCCCTGAAGCAATTTTCCGGAGAGAGCCATCGGTGATGGGCTTTGAGACGGTAACATCATATTCTTTTTCATGATCAAAGGAAGGATGTGAAAGTCGGTAATGGAGACGGCCGTCATTGGTCAGAATCAAAAGCCCGATTGAGTCCTTGTCAAGCCTTCCAATGGGATAGACACGTTCGGGAATATCTATAAGATCAAGCACTATTTTCTCACCCGGATGACTGCAGCTCGTAACATACCCTTTGGGCTTGTTCAGCATGATATACATCGGCTCACTTTTCAGCGCAATAACCTTTCCATCAAATTCTACCCTGTCTTTCTCAGAATCTACCTTTGTGCCGAGCTGGGTAACAATCTTGCTGTTGACCCTGACACGCCCTTCTCTGATATATTCTTCTCCCCTTCTTCTGGAACAGACACCGGCTTCGGAAAGAAATTTTTGCAAACGCATGGTAGTCATATTCTTTACCTAAATCTTTTACATTTTATGCTTTTAGATCCTTAAACTTAGACACAATAACCAAGTATCAAAGGCATAGGCTCTGATCTCTGAAACCCGAAACCTAGGGTATGGATGGGAATTTGAGACCTTTGCAAAACGTTAAGTTTTGTTCAAGGCCAAGGAAGACGAAAATTTTAACCACAGGAATACATCAACTATTTCGAGGATTAAAATTTGAGTCTGACGCAGGAATTGGGCAAAAGGTGGCGTTTTGCAAAGGTCTCAACTTAAGATCTGTAATCTGCGTTGATCCTTACATAGTCCACGGAAAAATCGCAGGTATATATCAAATCAGAACCCCGGCCCATGTTTAAATCTATGGTTAATACAAATTCCGGTTTGCAGAGAACCTTTGTAGCCTCATCCTCAACAGCTTTTCCGCAACCCATGCCGGATTTCACCATTTGAACATTATCAAAATAAACATCTAGTTTATCCGGATCCACTTTGACGCCCGCCCGGCCCACAGCGCCCACAATACGCCCCCAGTTGGCGTCCTCTCCGAAAAATGAAGTCTTGACCAAAGGAGAATGGGCAACCGTGTCTGCCACTTTTCGGGCATCAGAGTCCGACACCGCCCCCCGAACCACAAGTTCAACCAGCTTTGTAACCCCTTCCCCGTCTTTTACCAGCTGTTTGGCCAGGTTTAGAAATATTTCATCTAAAACCTTTTGAAAAATATTTTTATGGTCCAAACTTCCAATAACAGCTCCGGACAGCCCGTTTGCCATAACCATGACTGTGTCATTGGTGCTGGTATCCCCGTCAATGGTTATCCGGTTAAAAGATCGGTCTGCAGCCTTAACCAACGTCTCTTTTAAAATGTCCGGTGAGGCTTCAACATCGGTACAGACAAAGCAGAGCATGGTGGCCATATCCGGACGGATCATTCCGGCGCCTTTGGCAACACCGGCAACGGTGAACGTTTTCCCTTCCACAACTCCCTGCGCCAGGGCTGTTTTGGGGACCGAGTCTGTTGTCATTATAGACCTGGCCAGATCAGGAATTCCTTTGGACTGAAGAGATCTGACGAGGTCGGGAACCCCTGTTTTAATCTTTTCAATAGGCAGGGGCTCACCGATAACACCGGTTGAAGCCACAAACACCAACTCGTTTGAAATTCCGAGTTCAGATGCTATAAGACGTGCCATGGTTTTGGCGTCACGCAGGCCCTGTTCGCCGGTACAGCAGTTGGCATTGCCGCTGTTGACAATAATCGCCTGGCAACTACCCGATTTTACCAACTCCATGTCCAGGAGAACCGGCGCCGCCTTAACCCGGTTTTTAGTAAACACACCGGCGACCTTTGCCGGCACCTCTGAATAGATGAGCCCGAGATCCTTTTGGCCATTTTTTTTAAGACCCGAGGCAATCCCGGCGGCCTTAAAACCGGGACACATTATTACACTCATTTTTCTCCTTCCATCTATGATTTAACGTCTCGCAAATTCCATAGCATCTTGAAAATAATAGTCTTTAATGAAAACCTAATTATACCATCCGAAGGGAAGAATGGAATCCTGGAATGCTGGAATATTGGGAAAAAGGGAGTAAACAAACCATTTTAATTGTAAAAACTCCTTCAAACCCATCATTCCATTACTCCATTATTCCACTATTCCAATTGGGGCGAAGCCTCCAACTTGTTTTAACATTACCCATATCATTCCTTTATCGATTTCATTTGACAGAATACTAAAATATTGTCAATCTGCATTATTAAATGCAGAAAAACATTAAAATTACCATCGAATACGATGGCACCGACTATCACGGCTGGCAGCGTCAGGCCAACGATCGAACCATTCAGGGTGAAATTGAAAACGCCCTGATGACCATGACGGGAAATAAAATTACCCTGACAGGTGCCGGCAGGACAGATGCCGGTGTGCATGCCTTCGGCCAGGTCGCAAACTTTCTCTGCCGCACAGCGTTAGAACCCCACGTTTTTCAAAAAGGCCTCAACAGCCTTCTGCCCAAAGATATTGTCATCACGAGATGCACACAGGTTTCAGTGAAATTTCATGCGCGCTATGATGTTAAAAGCAAATCTTATCATTACAGAATATTAAACCGCGAACTGCCTGCCGCAATCTTCAGGCGGTATGCCTGGCATATCCGGAAGAGACTCAATCTGGATGCCATGTCCGGCTCTCTATGTTATATCATCGGGACCCACGACTTCAAGGCATTTGAAGGCACAGGGAGTCCCAGAGCAAATACCGTCCGCTCTGTTATGCATGCTGATCTCGAAAAAAGGAATGACGGATATCTGGTTTTTAAAATACAAGGAAACGGTTTCTTGAGGTTTATGGTGCGAAATATTGTCGGAACACTTGTGGATGTGGGTCTGGGTAAAATGATGCCCGGGGACATTAACAGAATACTCGTCTCAAAGGATCGCAACCTTGCCGGCATAACCGCACCGGCACACGGGTTATTCCTTATGAACGTCAACTATTGATAAATAATAAATACTAAAAAAACTTCCTGAGAAATTTAAGGCTAACTTCTGTTTTTCATCTTCTGGATCTGCTCGTTGTAATAAGAAATAACCTCCCTCCGGTTTAGCATGCCGATCAGAATACCATGGTCATCATCCTTTACAACCGGCAGGCTGTCGATATTTTTAATGGTAAATTTCTGCAGCACGGAATTCAGATCTTCGGATGGTGTCGTTAATATAATGTCAAAAGTGGCAATATCATTCATCACCACAAGCTGCCCGATTCCCCGTGTAAACAGTACACTTCTGATATCTGTGCTGGAAAATATTCCCGTTAGTCTATCATACTGATCCACAACCGGAAAATAGTGTTGTTTGGTTTCTGAAAAAAATTCTCTGAAATCACGAAAGGTCATGTTTCGGGGAATAACTTCTACCTTTTTAACACGGTGCATTAGATTTTTGACTCTGATGGCCTGTAAGATATCCACAAAGAAATCTCCCGCATGGGCCGGGGAGTTAACCTTACTTTTAACCTGTCTTTCATAAATGGTCCATTTCCGTGCCGCAAGATAAGATACGGAGCATACCAGAAGGCTGGGCAGAAGCAGCTGATACGAGTCGGTCATTTCACTGACAAATATGATGGTAGAAATCGGAGTGTTTGATACCGCCGTAAAAAAGCCTGCCATACCCACCACTACAAAGGCCCCGGGTTCAGTGACAACACCCGGCATAATCTGGTGAAAAATTTTTCCCACCACACCGCCCATTGCACCACCGATGACTATTGAAGGGCCGAATACCCCGCCGCTGCCACCGGATCCAATGGAAAACGATGTGGTAAATATTTTTCCAATGGCAAGAAGAAATAAAAAGGGTATAGTAAGTTCATTGTAAAGCGCTTTCTGGGCGAATCCATATCCAAACGCCAGAGTCTGGGGCAAAAAGAAGCCGATAATTCCGGTACACAGACCTCCTATAGCCGGCTTGATATGATTTGGAATTTTGATAGATTTGAAAATACTCATCATACCATAAAATGATTTGATGTAAAGAACGCCCGTGGCTGCGAGGATTAATGCAAGCACAACGTAAGGTCCCAATTCCAAGGGATTACGAAATACAAAATCAGGCGACTCAAACAAAGACCCCCAGCCGAACACAAGGCAAAACAGGCAATAGGCCACAACAGAGGAAATACCGGCAGGTATGATAACCTCGGACTCAAACTCCGGATCACGGTAGAGGACCTCGGCAGCAAAAAGAGCCCCTGCCAGAGGAGCCCTGAAAATACTCCCCACGCCGGCCCCGATCCCCGCAGCCATCATTATCCTGCGTTCCCGGTCTGACAGTTTTAGGATCGTTGCCAGAAATGAACCAAAACCGGCTCCGATTTGAGCAATGGGACCTTCTCTTCCCCCTGATCCGCCGGATGTGAGGGTCAGAGCAGATGCTATGGTTTTAATAATCGGAACCCTGCCGCGCATGAAACCGCCTTTTCGATGATAGGCATCAATCGCGGCATCCGTTCCATGCCCTTCGGCTTCCGGAGCATAGGTATATACCAGCCATCCGCTAATTAGACCGCCAAGTGCAGGAAGAAAAAGAAGGGTGATACGGTTGAACGGCGTGCTTGTGGGGTCAAGGAGATGATGTTCACCGGCTGGAAAAGGGGGCCGGTAGCCGGCCATAAAATCCATAAAATAATGTAGACCGAGTCGGCACAGGTAATTAAAAACAATAGATCCAAAGCCCGCGATAAGCCCTATTAATACAAAGTATAAGGTCCACTTACCGGCTTGGGCGATATTGATGGACCGCTCTTTGCCGGTAATGAATTGGATTATTCTTTTAAAACCATTCAATAATCCCACAGGTTAGCCTGTACCGTCATCTCAAACATTAATAAAGAATATCAAACCGTCCTGCAATCCAAAACAATTATGGGTCATTAAATTCTGCATGCCCTGTATGGGTATGTGGATATTGATAATAAAATTTTAATGCCTCATTGTAAATAGCGTAATGAATGATCAGCATCGAAATTATATACTGTTTGAATATATATTTCTTTTGAAAAAAGTTTACGCAAACTTAAGGTGTTATTCATTCAATGCTTTTAGATCTTCTACACCCTGAAAAATAATGTTGAAAAGTTCAAAAATATCGCTTTCCTCCAGGCAAGAAAAAGCGATTCTCAAATCCCTTTTTCCCATGGATATAAGGCCAACGCCGTATTTTTCAAGAAGATGGAGTCTGAGCGTCTCAGCATCCACGGATTTTAACCTGATACACATAAAATAACCGGAATTAAAAGGGTAAACGTCCCAGGCTTCTGTGTATCTGGTATCAGAAAGAACTTCTTTTATACGTCCGGCTCTGTTTTTTAGCACCCTGAATTTCTCTTCTTTTTCTTTAACGTAGTTTTCGCTCTGCATGGACCTCAGCACAATGGTCTGTCCCAGATGGGAAGCATTGGAAATCGAACCCCTGATGCTTCCTGCGGTTTTCCTTTCCAGTGCATCATATACGGCCATAGGATCACCTTCAATCTTGCATCCGTATGTTATAAAACCAACCCTTAACCCCCAGACAAAGTTCTCCTTGGTAGCGCCATCAAGCTTAATCGCCAAAAGCCTGGGATGCCGGTTGCATAGATTTGCAAAAAGAGATTCTTTTAGGGTTTGGTTTTCATAAAAAAGTCCGAAGTAGGAATCATCCATAACCGCTATGACATTTTTTCCTAATTCGGCGATCCCGGCAAGGATTTCCGTGATACGATGTCCCTCTTCAATGGTTATGGAATAACCGGTAGGATTGTTCGGAAAATTCAGTAAAACGGTAACTTTATCATGTTTTTCCGATTCGGACCTTATTTTTTCTTCAAAGGCTTCAAGATTAAATCCAAGATTTTTCGAAAACAAATCATAGTGGCTTATTTTTGCACCCTTTTTGACATTCAGAATCATGTTATAGTTTCCCCACATTTTATCAGGCAAAATGACAACATCGTCAGGATCTAACCAGATATCCGCAAACATGCTGATCGCATGGGTAATACCACAAGTTACAATCGGTAGACTGATGGTTTTGCCCTCAAGGGAAGGATTCTTTTCAAAAAGGGAATCCTGCCAGACCTTCCTTAAGTCCGGAATCCCAAAGGAGGGGGCATAGGTAAGCGACTCTCTGGGTCGAATACTGCAAATGGAACCCATCACCGAAGAAAAATGCATGGTTTCCCCGTGCTCCGTGGCAATGCCGATGGTTGCATTTAATTTATGGGCCTTTTCCCTGGCCTCGGCACTCTGGCTTAGAATTCCTTTAGGAAAAAAAAGATTTCTGCCTATATCAGAGAGCATTTCCATAATATGGGGATTATTTCTCTCGATGATCTGGTTGAGCTCTTGGGCAATAGGGTTCACGAATTTCCCTCCTTTACACTAAAAAAATGATAAAATATATTTTAATATAGTGACCATAAACAACCACTTCAAATTTTACCGTTTAGACACAAAACATGTCAAGGGAAAATAAGTTGAAAAATCGGGGGGATGAGGAAAGGACGGTCACTTGGACCGGAAGGGGTGTTTGATAAAAAAACCCCGCTCTTTTAATACGGCGGGGTTTATTTGTAAATCCAAAGCAACATTACTTGTTTCCTCTCTTGGATGCTTTGAGCGGATTAATCTTAACTTTTGATCCTGAAGCAGCCTTTGTGACATGTGAAGCAAAGTTGCAATCTCCGGCTTTCCATTTCAGTGAAGGATCAGGGCATGCCGAGCAGTACCATCCAGAAGCATATTCAGTGGTACGATTACAGCCGTTACACTGCTCCACAATCTCATGGCAAATGCCGCCATTGTAAGAACAACCCTTTTCTGTCATAAAAGGGCACTCAAATCCTTTTCTAACCGTTGTACAAACCATTGGAATCACCCCCTTTTGAAAATAATCAAAAAAAAGCCGGGAGCATCAGTTCCCGGCCTTAGATAGACAGGTCTTTAAAAAACTGGCGCAATATAATCAGACGGATAAGGGTTGTCAACAAAAAATTTGACATTTCTTCTATGAAGCGATTATCAAAAAGAATTCTTGATTTATTATTTAAAAATTGGCAATTTACATATAATGCTCAACTTAGGGGCTTCGTCCCCATGGGCCTCCGGTCCTTTGTCTAAGCCTCGGAGGGAATAATGGCCCTGGTGAAATAGAAAAAAGTTTCACCCCGGGTTAAACGAATTTCTGGTTTAACTGGGCAGGATGGGTAAAAATGATGGGTGAGCTTGTTCTGAACGAGGTTGAAGGAAAGGAAATATATTACACATGGTCATAAAACAAGTGGTTGAGGTTCTCAAAATAGAGGCCCAAGGTATTCTGGAACTTGCAGATCGTATTGATGACAACTTCCCAAAAATGGTGGAGACCATCTGCCGGTCCCATGGCAGATTAATTATCAGCGGTATCGGCAAATCCGGGCTCGTGGGCCGAAAAATCGTGGCCACTCTGAACAGTACCGGAACACGGTCGCTTTTTTTACATCCTGCCGAGGCTATGCATGGAGATCTCGGCATGGTCGGCCCGGATGATATATTCATAGCACTTTCTAACAGCGGCGAAACCGACGAACTGAATATCCTTGTACCCAGCATCCGAAAAATAGGGTGTACAATCATTGCCTTTACCGGGAATAAAAATTCCACATTAGCCAGACATAGTGACATCATCATCGATGTCGGGGTAAAACAGGAAGCATGCCCTTTGGGCTTTGTTCCCACGGCAAGCACCACCGCCCTTCTTGCCATGGGTGACGCCCTTGCCGTAACTCTGATAAACAAAAAACATTTTAATTCAAGCGACTTTAAAAAGATTCATCCCGGAGGGACACTCGGGCAGCGGCTTTCAAACAGAGTTAAAGATTTCATGATAACCGGCAAATCCATTCCTAAAGTTCCCGAAAGGACAACCATGGAAGATGCCGTCAAGGAAATCAATCGCGTTGGATTGGGAGTGATCCTCATCATCAGAGCCGATAACACCCTCGCCGGTATTATTACCGATGGCGACTTAAGACGATTGATTGCAAAGAAAAAATCTATTCACAAACTCACCGTTGAAGATGCCATGACCAAAAAGCCCCGAACCGTGGCTCCGGATTCTCCTGCCTATGACGCCCTGAACATGATGGAAAAATACCAGATCACGGTGCTTGCCATAACAGATTCCGCAGGAAAGGTTCGGGGGATTTTGCACCTGCACGATATTTTAGGAAAAGGCGCGTTTAAGTTTAATGGAACTTAAATTGAAATATTAGCTCTATTTTAAAGGAAACATCATGAAATTAGATTCCATTGACACAACAATATCGACCCTTGGACCTCCCAAAATAAAATCACCGATTCGCAGAGGTGAAAAAGATGCGCTCAGCCGCAACTTTGTGAGCGATTCTGACCGGGTTGTTGTGGACGTAAATGTAAACAGTCTGATCAAATTGGCTGAAAAAGGAAAAGCTTTTCCCGCTTTTGAGCTGGCCGGACCCAGAAGTGAAATATATTTTGATCCGAGCAAGCTTCGTTGTGCACTGGTAACCTGCGGCGGATTGTGCCCCGGTTTGAATGACATTATCCGGGCAATCGTTCTGGAACTTTTCTACAGTTACGGGGTACGAAATATCTACGGCTTCAAATACGGTCTTCAGGGCTTTATCCCCAAATATGGGCATGACATCATCGATCTTAAACCTGAACTTGTTGTTAATATACACGAAATGGGCGGCTCGATGTTAGGATCCTCACGGGGACCCCAGTCTATCGATGATATTATCGACAGCCTGGAAAGGATGAACATCGGCATCCTTTTTATGATCGGAGGAGACGGAACCTTGATGGCCGCTAAAAAAATAGCGGATTCAATAACCCAGAGAGGTCTGAAAATAAGTATTGTTGGAATTCCAAAAACCATCGATAATGATATTTACATGGTTTCACGCTCATTTGGTTTTCATACGGCGGTTGACGTTGCCACCCAGGCGATCAAGGGAGCTCATAGCGAATCAACAGGATATCCCAACGGAATCGGTCTTATCAAACTCATGGGTAGACATTCGGGCTTCATCGCAGCCACAGCCGCCCTGGCTCAGCAGGATGTAAATTTTGTACTGATACCTGAAGTAGACTTCGACCTTGAAGGACCCGGAGGCTTTCTTGACTCCCTTGAAAAACGTCTGAGTCACAGAGGACATGCCGTAATCGTTGTGGCTGAAGGCGCAGGTCAAAAGTATTTTAACGACAAAACCGCTGAACGTGATGAATCCGGTAATATCAGGCTCCAGGACATAGGACTCTTCCTCAAAAATACCATATTGTCATATTTTAATCGCAAAGACATTGAGGTATCTTTAAAATATATCGATCCCAGCTATATGATACGGAGCCTTCCTGCAAATGCCAATGATAATGTCTTTTGCAGCTTTTTGGGGCGTGACGCGGTTCACGCAGGTATGGCGGGCAAGACAAAACTTCTCATTGGCCGATGGAATAACCATTTCGTGCATCTTCCCATAAGTGCCTCGGCCGGAAAGCGCAAGCAGATCGATCCCAAAGGAAAGTTATGGATGAGTGTCCTGGGAGCAACCGGTCAGGGCTCATTGAAAAACGATTAATCCCTGCTTAACAACTCGATCTCCTCATAACTAGCTCAGGAGTCGGGGAGTTTTTTAAACTTAACCGCTCCATGAATCTATATTGGGCACAAATTCAGTTTCCAATGCAGAAATGAGCAATTTTTCGCAAGGTCAAGGGCAAATCTGCAGGATAGCAGATTTGGACAGCTTCTAAGCTGCCCGCAAGGGCGAGGGGCATGGATGCCCCGAGTCAAATCAAGGAATTACGCGGAGGCGTACACGTAGTACGCCGCACAAGTAATTCCGCAGATTGACGCAGAGATTGCGGAAAAGGGCCATTTCTGGATGGAAACTAATTGTGTTTGAGCTCTACAAATCGGCTCCCTTTTATTTGAAGAAGATATAACTTCCTTCGAACCTCTCCGTTGTCATCAAAGGAGGTAAGACCGGTAACTCCTTGATAATCAGTGAGCTTTTTGAGATTATTTTTTAGTGAACTTCTGAACCGGATGTCCGGCCTGCTGATCATCTGAAACAATATCATGGCCGTATCATATGCCACCGCTTCAATAAATTCCGGTTTTCTGTCGAAAGTCCTATAGAAAGCTCGGACAAAATCCATAACCTCCTCTGACGCGCTTTCGGCAAGAAAGCCTTCCGGCAAAATGGCGTCCTGTAAATATTGCCGGGCCATTTCGATCAATCTGGCGGAATGCCACAAATTGGTTCCCAAAAGATAGATATCTGTAATATCATAAAACGCCAGCTGTGGAACAATAAGTCCGGCGTTCTTGGGAGCCTCGGGAATAAAAACGGCATCAAAATCGACAATGGCTTCCGGTTTTTCTTCTTTTTCCTCTTCAATATTTTCATCATATTCATAGGCATAAGCAAGCGATGTATCTTCATCATTGCCGGCATCGGTATCGGCATCGTCATTTTCTTCATCACCGACATCGTTATCATTAATTTTAAGATGTTCGGGGACGTTATAGTAAAGCCCCACCAATTTTTTGATAGGATCGGAAAAATCGGTGTGAGTCGAATTGAATGATTCAACTCCCACAACCTTACCTCCACAAGCGATGACCTCATCCCAGAAAAGATTCATAAAGGTTCGACCATAATTCTCATCGGGATAAAGGATGGCAAAACGGCTAAGCTTGAGTTCTTCAACGGCATAAGATACCAGAGTTTTAACCTGCGCAATCGGAGTGAAAAAATTTCTAAAAACCCAGTCGCCCATTGAAGTGATATTATCTTTCTGGGTTAAAGTTATGATGGGCATCCCTTTATCCTGTGCCTCCAGAGCAGCGGGTTCAGCCATAAAAACCGGACCAATAATGGCGGCAACGTTTTCATCAAACAATTCCCTTACGGCCAGTACGGCTTTAACAGGGTCGGATTCCGTATCTTTTATGATTACCTTGATGCACGGGTTACGGTTTTGTTGGCTGTATCTATTCAAAGCGAGTTCAACGCCATTTAACGCTCTGTTGCCGTAAAGTCTGTAGGGACCGGTCAAGGGGAGCAAACATCCTATGGTGTAACGGCTATAGATAGATTTTTGATTAATATCTGCGATCAAATTTTTTGCCTGTTCCACATTTTCGTGAGCCGGAAACTTTTCAATAAACTCCGACAGAACCGTTAATGCCTCATCATATTTATCTTCACCGGCACTGTTAACCCCCAGCTGAAACATAAGATAACCCGCCGGAAACCTTTTTTCCAGTTGGCTCAAAAGAAATAGAATGTCTTGAGGACTAAACCGCCGGACAGCATTTTTAAGTTTTGTTATAATGATTTTTTTCCCCGGATCTTGCGCTTTTGAATATGCCCGGGTATAGTAATCTACGGCATCTTTCAAAGATCCGAGAGCCAGATAGGTATCACCTGCCAATACATATGTTCTGAGAACATGGGGTCTGGAAACAGCATGTTTGAGAAAGTCTGCTGCTTGCTCGATGACTGTTTCATATTCTCCCTGGTTATAATAAGTGACCATTATTTCAATTCTGGCATCCGGGACAAAATAACTATCCGGATATTCGGCTATAATTCTTTTATAAACATTACGAGCCCTATCATTATTCCCCAGCGCCATGTGGATAGCTCCCGTCTTCATTAAAGCCGCACCGGCCATAGGTCTGTCAGGAAATCGGTCAAGGTACTCATTGAAAAGAACAAGAGCTTCCTCATAGGATTTCTCTTCAAACTTTTTTTCAGCCCTGGAAAAAAGCTGAGATGCGGGATCATACTTTTCGTACATAACCTTTGGCATGCATGACCATAAAAAAATGGCTGCTGTTATGATTACAATTTTGCAAATTAGCTTTATAAACATGTCGTAACCGTTAAAATGGTTTGATAACTTTTACAATTAAAAGATGAACGTCCAACATCGAACAGGATGAACATCGAATAAATTAAAAGATGAACATCCAACATCGAACATTGAACATCGAATAATGATGTCGCTTCGCTCCGCAAATTATACTAAAATCGATGTTACGTTACTGATTAAGTTTTAACCATCTTTGGGTCTAACTAAGTTCTTTTAATGAAATTCTTGCCCTTGTTTTTGTCTTTCATTCAACATTCGATGTTGGACGTTCGATGTTCGATGTTCATCTTTTTTATTAAACCCTCCACAGTCCTTACACCACAAAAAATAGCTTTGCGCTTTTGGGGCGAAGCCCCTAAGTTCTTTATCATCTCATATTTACCTTCATTTCATAACAAAGGCAAGCATAAGATGCCAGAGTTAACCCATTTGATTTCGGCTCAGCGCAGCGACGGCGTGTTTCTCTTGGAAACCGACTGACTGTTTGAAGGGTTTTAGCACGCGTTAGCCCGAGACGAATGACATAATTACTTAAAACAATCAATGGGATCATTTAGCGACGAATTGTTATCAATAACTCCGGCACGACTCGGGCTTACGGGTGCTTAAGCACAAGTTTCAGGCGGTTGGAAAGAGATATACGCCGTTGTGGAGCGCTCTCGCCGTATTGGGATTCAAATAGGCCCTAAATAAGATGCATACTTTACTTGCCAAACACCTTATGAAGATGATATATCGCCGGAATCATGGAAACTGATAATCCCAAACAACCGTCCGCCAACCAAATTGACAATCCTGTCAGCGATAAAGTTAAGCAGGAGCTTGAAAGCTTAAGAAAACAACTGGATACCATTGACCAAAAAATCGTCTCTCTTCTTGCAAAACGCCAAGCAGAAGTCGAACAGGTGGTTAAGCTAAAAAAAGCCCACAATATACCTGTCTATCACCCGGCCCGAGAAGAAAATCTGATTTCTCAGCTCCGTAATCAGGGGGCCAAAGCGGGACTAAATTCTGATTATATTGAAGATCTTTACCGTCGTATTCTACGCCAGTCACGGGCAGAGCAAACCGCTCGTCTCTCTCAAAAAGGCGTCCGTGCCGGTGCAACCGTCCTTATGGTCGGCGGCATGGGCAGTATGGGACAATACTTTTCTAAATGGTTTGCCGATTCCGGCTACAGGGTACGCATTCTGGACCGAAATGATTGGTTGAATGTCGACAAACTTTGCCACGGGATTGAACTTGCAATTATCAGTGTCCCTATTGAAGTAACTGATGAAGTTGCCGGCAATCTGGGTCCCCACCTGCCGGTTGATTGTGTTCTTGCAGATATCACAAGTATTAAAGAACAACCTTTAAATGCCATGCTCAACGCTTTTCAAGGACCGGTAATTGGTCTGCACCCTCTTTTCGGTCCCACCACATCAACCATGGACAAACAGATCGTCGTGGTCACACCCGGCAGAAATCTGCCTTCATGCCAATGGGTTATTGATCAATTCAGCGCCTGGGGAACGATTATCCTGCAAGTTACGGCACAGGAACATGATGAAATCATGTCCATCGTTCAAACAGTGCGACATTTCGCAACTTTCGCATTCGGTCAATTTCTGTGTCACAAACAGATTGACTTATCCCGAACTTTAGAATTTTCCAGCCCCATTTACCGTCTGGAGCTTGGGATGGTGGGAAGGCTTTTTGCACAGGACCCCTCTCTTTATTCTGAAATCATATTCGCATCACCCAAACGGCTTTCCCTCCTGAAAGAGTATCTTTGTTCTCTTGCAAATAATCTTGCCATGGTTGAAAAGGGTGACAAAGAGATGTTTCGGGATGAATTTAAAAAAATCACAGACTGGTTCGGGCCTTTTAGTGAACAGGCGATGCGGGAGAGTACTTACCTGATTAACAAGCTCATCGAACGATTTTAATTTTTTGGCCTTCAAAGCTCCAACGCTCATGGTTCAAGATTGGGATTCAAATGCGTTTGCCTGTTTCGCCGCACTTCATCGCTTGACATAAAACCCTCTCTTTTGTAATCTTCGGTTGGAACATGATCAGTTTTTTATTTTTTTTTGAATCTTTATAGGCTTATAGGGTCTTAGCCAAGGAACCTGGATAGTGACCGAATCATCTCCCCTCTACAACAGTAGAATCGCCAAGACATACTTGGAATATATCAAGAAGAGATATCCTGACTTGGATGTTGACTCTGTTCTGGAGTGCGCAGGAATGAACAGGTATGAGGTGGAGGACCCTGCATACTGGTTCACCCAGCATCAGACGGATTGCTTCCAAAAAGCCTTGATCGAAAAAACAGGCAACCCGAATATTGCCAAGGAGGCAGGACGTTATACAACATCATATGAAGGAATGGGGCCTGTAAAACAATACACATTAGGATTAATGAGCCTGACCAGTGTTTATCTTTTGATGGGAAAAGTCTATCCCATGTTGAGCCGCGGTGCCACTATCAAAGCAAAAAAACTAGGACCCAACAAAGTTGAAATTATTGCCACTCCCAAACCAGGGGTAAATGAAAAACCGTATCAATGTGAGAACCGTATCGGGGTGTTTGAATCACTGGGCAAATTGTTCACGGACAAATTAGCCAATGTTACGCACACCTCATGTTATCATAAAGGTGATAATGCCTGTCGTTACATTATCACCTGGGAAAAAACAGCTTCTTTAATATGGAAACGGGTTCGCAATTATTCACTGCTGATCAGCATCGGCTGTGCCTTGGGTCTTTTTTTTGTATTATCTCTCCTAACCTGGAGTGCTTTTGTACTTTTCTGTTTGCTTATCATCATGGCCCTTTCTTTTTTTTCCGAACACCTTGAAAAAA
>JASFLX010000023.1:0-20914 GCA_050117895.1 Desulfobacterales bacterium
GCTATGCCTGTCGGAGATCCCGTGATGTTTTCGGGGAGGTTAAAAACTCGCTCGGGCCTTGCCAAAAACCAAAATCTACCATTTGTGGATGGACATTAGTTAAAACACAATATATTGTAGTTTTTTTTTGCTTGACATACAAAAAATAAAGATTATACTCTGGGTTCAAATTGCATTCCCATAAGCACAGACATTGACAAGCAGTTAACAAACTGAGAAAGATTTATGATGGATAAAAAGTTAACCCTACAGCTTTTATCAATAGGATTTGTGAAATCTCTATTCATTTCTATAATGATTGTAGGTGTATGTGTTGCCTCCTCATATAATAGCGGCAAGATAGCCGGGATTCTTAATAAAATGTCGGCCATTTCAAAGGTAGCGAACTCCCGATCTCTGATAGCGGAATACGGTTATACCCACACGGAATACAGGCTATCATACATTGGCCGTAAGGACGCCGAACGCCTCTTACACCCGATAGTTATTCAAGCGGCCGGTCGCTACCAGGTTGATCCTGCTTTAGTAAAGGCGATCATTATGGCGGAGTCCGGATATAATGCCAAAGCAATTTCCAAAAGAGGGGCAAAAGGCCTTATGCAGTTGATGCCGACAACCGCCCAGGCGCTGGGTGTGGAGGATATTTTCAATCCCAAGCAAAACATTAGTGGTGGGGTTCGTTATTTCAAACAGCTTGTTAACCAATTCGACGGAGACGTCAAACTGGCTCTTGCGGCATACAACGCCGGGAGCAGAAACGTAATAAATTATCAGGGAGTTCCGCCTTTCAAGGCAACCCAGTACTATATCAAAAAGGTCTTTAAATATTATCGGATTTACAAGGACCAGATGATGGGTGAAATGGACAGAGCTTAACCTGCTTTACTCATAAATGATTTTTAGGGTGACAATTTAAAAGCCCGACTGTTAAATCGGGCTTTTTGTTTTTTGGCGGAGAGAGAGGGATTCGAACCCTCGGTGCAGCTTTCACCACACACTCGCTTAGCAGGCGAGCGCCTTCAGCCAACTCGGCCATCTCTCCAATTAAACTTAAATGGCGGAGGGAGTAGGATTCGAACCCACGGAGCTGTTACACTCAACGGTTTTCAAGACCGCCGCTTTCGACCACTCAGCCATCCCTCCGGGTAACTTGAATTTTTAATTATCATTTTGCAAATTACAGGTCAATATTTTTGTTATTGTTAGTTGACATGACCTGTTTTTTATGATTTCCGACAAAATATTAGTTCTCTAGTTGTAAATTTTGTCTTACTCCGCTTGGCAGGAGGGCGGGCTTTTCCGGATTATGTACTAAATTTTTGATGAATTTGGCTTTTTGCCATTTGATCAAAAACGAATTGTATAAGGAAATTGACTATGAAACAAAAATATTTAGTTCTAAAAAACAATGAAAAAACCAAACTTATAATCAGAGAATTTGCCGAGTTGGATAAAGAAATATTTTCATTTCTCTGTGAGGAGACATTTGACGATGAATCTGTAAAATCAGCAATTGCCAAAGGAAAAGAGGCTCTTATCAAGACATTGAGGACTAAAAATTTTTTTCCGATCGGCGTATATGCAAAAGAAATAGCCGCAGCAGTTACAAATATGTATGAATCCGAAAATGATCAATCCGTTGAGCTGGTTTTTGACGACCACGATCTTATGAAAAAAGAACCGGAAGAGCCGACCGATGAAAATGACACTGAAGACGAAGTTGTCGAAATTGATGAACTGCTTGAAGATGATTCCCCTGAACCGGATTATGATGTCAAAAGCGATATAGAAAATATTACGCATTCTCTAAAAATCGATAATGATACAACAAATGGCAAAGATAATGATTAGCCCCAAACTTTAATAAAATAATTTTCTGATTGAAAGTTCAGGATTCTTTAAGCTATGAGACCTCAAAACAATATTTCAAGCCGTTAACGGGACTCAAAGCCAAGAAAGTTAAAAATTTTAACCACTCTTTTGGATCACGGTAGCGAAAGTAAGATGTCTCCCCCTTTTATTCCGGATCTTATGCTGCCCATATCTGACAATCCCATGCCCGCCGGTCTGCTGATGAAAAAATATTTTCAAACCGCCCTTCAAATTTTTTTTCTATTATTATTTGCCGGATGCAGCTTCCAAAAACAAGTCACGTTTTCAGGTAAAACCATGGGAACAACCTATCATATTACCGTTGTGACCGGGTTTTTTAAAAACACAAATGCACTCAAAGACAAGATTGACAAGCGTCTTGATGAGATCAACAGAAGTATGTCCACATATAGAAAAGACAGTGAAATAAGCCGGTTTAATGCATTAAAGCAAGCCGGAAAAAAGTTTTATATATCGGACGATTTTTCTAATGTCATGACAGTTGCGCAACACATTTACAAATTAACCGGGGGAGCATGGGACGGCACCGTCGCACCGCTGGTAAATCTTTGGGGTTTCGGTATTTCTGAAAATAAAAAAAGAATTCCGACACAATCAGAAATAGATACGCTTTTAACTGATATCGGATTCAATAATATTGAAATGTCAACCAACCACTATCTTGTCAAAAGAAAAGCGTTTATATCACTCGATTTTGCTTCTATTACAAAAGGTTATGCCGTGGATCAAATTTCAGCGCTTATCCGAGCAAACCAAATAAATAACTTTTTGGTTGAAATCGGAGGCGAAGTGTTCGCTGCAGGATTCCGAAAAGACGGTAAAAGCTGGAGAATCGGAATCAACAGCCCCAAGGGAAATGCACCTTTTGATCAGGTGTATAAGGTCGTAGTCTTACATGACAAAGGCTTTGCAACAAGTGGCGATTACAGAAATTATTTCGAATGTCAGGGGAAACGCTTTTCCCACATACTCGACCCGAGAAACGGATATCCGATAAACAATGGGGTTGTAAGTGTCTCAATTGTGGCGGACACTTGCACATTTGCAGACGGGCTAGCCACTGCGGTTATGGTTCTGGGTCATAGAAAAGGACTTGAACTGGTTAACAGTCTCGACAACACGGAATGTATAATCGTTGTTCAAGCACATAACGAAACCCTGACCGATTTCTATTCAAAAGGTTTTATATCGCAGAAAAATGGATGATTCATGGATTAAGCGGTAAACGCATTTGATTTCCGTGCAGCCCATCGACGGCGCAGAGTTTCTCTCTGTATTGAGATTCAAATGCCCTTGCACTGTTCACGGATCGAAAATATATTGACATAAAAAGAAGGGTACTGTACTTTCCTTCTGTTAATCTATTATTTAAACAGGTTATACAATTTCTGAGTAACATCTCAACAAATTATGGATCCGGGTCAATATGATTTTTTCATGCACCAGAACTAATTGAGAAGTTACATTTCTGAGACGTTTAATTTTTAAACCATGAGACCTTTGAAAAATGTTCACTTTTGTTCAAGACCAAGGCAATTCTGCAGGATAGCAGAATTGGGCAGCTGTTAAGCTGCCCGCAAGGGCGAGGGGCATGGATGCCCCGAGTCAACGCGAAAATTTTAACCACAGGAATACATTGAGCATTTTGAGGATTAACCCGCCAAAGTTCGGTGGCGGGTTAAAATTTGAGCCTGTCGAAGTGAAGCGTAGATCCCAATTATCGGGGACGCCGGCATTGGGCAAAAGGGGGCGTTTTGCAAAGGTCTCGCCATGATATCAAAAGAAAGGTGAATAGCGTGGAAATCGCAGTATTGTTAAAACAGGTTCCGGCAACAGAATCCTTAATCGAGATCACCGACGACGGCAAATCCATAAAGACCGATGACATCAAGTGGGTCATCAATCCCTATGACGAATTCGCGGTTGAAGAAGCACTTCAAATAAAGGAGGCTCATGGCGGCTCGGTGACCATCATTTCCGTGGGACCGGAAAAAACCACCGAAGCCATAAGAACCGCTCTTGCAATGGGCGCCGATAAGGGGATACTGATCAATGATCCGGCCGCTGAAGGGTGCGATGGTTTAAGTACGGCACGAATTTTGGCAGCAGTGTTGAAGGAAACCCCTTTTGACTTGATCATCGCGGGTCAGCGGGCTGTTGATGATGACAACTTTCAAGTGGGACCGGCTGTAGCAGAATTTTTAGGTATTCCAAATATTTCTATGGTTATCAAGCAAGAAATCATTGACGCTAAGATCAGATGCCATGGGACAATTGACGGGGGGACCGTCATCCTGGAAGCACCGCTGCCCGCTCTTTTTACGACTCAGCGCGGACTGAACGAGCCCCGCTATGCTTCTCTACCGGGAATCATGAAAGCAAAAAAGAAGCCCATCGATATTAAAACCCTGGCAGACATTGGAATTGAGGCTGACCGGATTAGAAAATCACTGACAAGAATCGTGGCAATGCAAATTCCCCCGGAGCGAAAAGACGGAAGGATGATAACCGGTGACTCTGCACAGGCAAAAGCTGTTGAACTCGTCAGAATCTTGCATGAAGAAGCCAAGGTCATTTAAGGAGATAACTATGTCACAAGGTGTACTGGCAATAGCAGAACAAATAGAAGGAGTTTTCAGAAAAGTCACTTACGAAGCATTAAGTGAGGGGAGACGAATCGCCGACCGTCTAAATTGTGATCTTACCGCCATTATTTTAGGAGCAAACCTTGATAATATCTCAAAAGAGCTGGGTCAATACGGAGCAGACAGAATAATTGTCGCCCAAAGCCCTACCCTTTCCGAGTATCTGACCGATGCCTATACCACTGTAATTGCGGATTACATAAACAAAGAAAATCCGGCCGTCGTTATTCTGGGTGCATCCACGCAAGGCAAAGACTTGTCTGCACGTCTTAGCGCTCGACTGAATGCCCCTCTGGCTATGGATTGTGTGGCCATTCGTTTCGAGGAAAATAATATCATCGCAACACGTTCCATGTACGGAGGCAAAATCCTGGCAGACATAACGCTTGATGG
The DNA here is from genome assembly GCA_050117895.1 of Desulfobacterales bacterium. Lineage (GTDB taxonomy): Bacteria > Desulfobacterota > Desulfobacteria > Desulfobacterales > UBA11574 > S5133MH16. The sequence continues at coordinate 4,932 of JASFLX010000023.1, forward strand.
AAATCCTCAGATCTTGGCAATTCGACCCAATGCAATGACCATTGCAAACACTGCCGGAGCCGGATCCATTGAAAAGCTTGATACGGATACCGGTAACACGGTGCTGCAATTTATTGAAAAAAGTCTCGATACCGGCAAGGTCGAACTCACTGAAGCAGATACGGTTATATCCGGCGGCAGGGGAATGGCCGGAGCCGATTTTACGGTAATAGAAGAACTGGCTCAACTGCTCGATGGTGCTGTAGGGGCATCCCGATCTGCGGTAGATGAAGGCTGGCGGCCCGCTTCAGACCAGGTTGGACAAACCGGAAAAGTTGTTTCCCCAAATCTTTACATTGCCTGCGGGATATCCGGTGCTATTCAACACCTTGCCGGAATGTCTTCATCCAAGGTTGTTGTGGCCATAAACAAGGACCCGGAAGCGCCTATCTTTTCCAAAGCTGATTTCGGCATTGAGGGCGATCTTTTTGAAATTGTGCCGTTAATCGCTGAACAAGTGAAGAAATTAAAAGGCTGAATTTAAAATATGTCTCCGGTTCCAAATCCGGGTTTAAAAAATAAATTTCCCGCTAAAGAAAAAATTTATTTTTATGAGCTTAAAGGCTGCCGAACAACTCCGGGAGCCTTTTGACGTTTAACCGGATTAATGACAATATTCTGTATACGATTCTGATGAAACTGCACATGGTAAGCTTAGGCTGTGCTAAAAATCTTATTGACAGTGAACTGATGCTGGGCCGACTCATGAACGCGGGTTGGACCAACACCCTGGACCCCGGAGAAGCTGATATCATAATTATCAATACGTGTAGCTTTATCGAACCTGCTATAAACGAATCTATCGACACCATCCTTGCTCTGGCAAAGTATAAGCACGATGGGCTCTGCCGTCGCCTCATCGTTGCCGGATGCCTCCCTGAACGTTTCAGGGAAGAAATTGTCACCGCCATTCCTGAGGTTGACCTGTTCCTGGGAACCGGCGCATTTGATAAAATTGTAGATGCTGTGGATGGATCTTTGAATTCTGTCAGGTGTTTTTTGCCGGACCCCAATTTAACAGGCTTTCCCCAACAGGAAGTCTTAAGAATACGGGGTTCTTCTCACATGGCTTATCTAAAAATTGCGGAAGGATGCAGCCGGCATTGTACCTATTGTATTATCCCAAAGCTTCGCGGAAAACAAAAAAGCCGCCGCCTTAAAGATATTGTTGCTGAAGCACGTTACTTGATCTCATCGGGGGTCAAGGAACTCATTTTGGTTGCACAGGATTCAACGGGTTATGGGCTGGACCTGTGCCCGCCGGTTTCTCTCAGCCGATTGCTTGAAAGTATTTCTGAAATATCCGAAAAAATATGGATCAGACTGTTGTACGGGCACCCGGAAACTTTAGAAGATCCAGTTATCGGAGCTATTTCCAGACATCCAAACATATGCTCTTATTTAGACATTCCGATTCAGCATTCAAGTGATGTTATTTTAAAAAAGATGGGTCGCAATTATACATCTTCCGACCTTCGAAGACTTTTTGACAACATCCGCTCATCTGTCTCAGATGTCGCCTTGAGGACAACCGTAATCGTGGGTTTCCCGGGAGAAACGGATAAAGATTTTGAAGCGCTTTTATCCTTCGTGAAGGACATATGTTTCGACCACCTGGGAGTCTTCATATATTCCGATTTCAAAGACCTCAGTTCTCACAAACTCCCGGATCACATTCCTGAAAAGGTTGCCAAGGATCGGTATGACAGACTCATGTCCTGCCAGTCGAAAATATCCTTGGATAATAACCAAAAATATATCGGCAACATCTATGACGTTCTCGTGGAAAATACCACAGGAGAAAATTTTTTTAACGGCCGCACATTTTTTCAGGCCCCGGACGTCGATGGCATGACATATATTCATTCCGAGCGGCTGGAAATCGGCTCATTTGTCAGTGTAAGGGTTGCAGACGCATTTGAATATGATCTCACAGGAGTAGTTGTATGAGCGACACAAAGTATAAGATCCTTGCCCTGGTTAAAGATGACCTCGAAGCAATTGAAACCGCTCTCGAGGAAAACTTAAATCCGTATTTAGACCTGGTTTCACAAATCGCCAAACATATATTGTTCAGCGGCGGCAAACGCTTGAGACCTTTACTTATGGTCCTTTCGGCCAGGATTTGCGGCTACAATGGGAACTATGACAAGACGTTCTCAACCATTTTTGAATACTTGCATGCCGCCACTCTATTGCACGATGATCTTGTGGATCAAGCAACATTGCGCAGAGGCCATCCCGTCGCTCATTCAATATGGGGCAATGCGACTGCTGTCCTTGTTGGAGATTTTCTTCTTGCCCGCTCCCTTTCCATCGCCGCTAAAACCGAACTGCCTGAGGTTATCAGGATCGTTGCGGAAATTACAGAAAATATGTCCCAAGGCGAAATTCATCAGCTGATGAAAAAAGGGCGTTTAGACTTTACCGAAGAAGAATACATGGAAGTCATACGGCGCAAAACCGCTGTTCTTTTTCAGGGAACATGCCGGGTCAGTGCCCTGATATCAGGTACTTCAAAGGAAAAGGAAACCGCTCTGTCGGATTACGGTTTTAACCTTGGAATCGCTTTTCAGATGGTCGATGATCTTCTCGACTATACACTGGATAGCGATATTCTTGGAAAAAAGGTTGGAGCAGATCTCAAAGAAGGGAAACTCACGCTTCCGGTCATACATTCCCTTAAGGCCGCGAATGCAGAAGACCGGATTCAGATGGAAAAAATAATAAAAAATAAGGATTTCTCTGTCAACGATTTTAAAACATTGATCGCATTGATGGAAAAGTACGGCGGGCAAGAATATACCGAAAAACTGGCAAGAGAATATGTTGGAAATGCAAAGGATGCGCTGACGGTTTTTAATAATTCAAAAACCAAAGAGATCCTTTTGATGATTGCCGATTATACTCTGACCCGCACCGTGTAACCCGCCAAATATTCCCGGAGGTGATGAAAGGATATGTCTGCACCTATTAAAACCATCATTCAATTTATTTTTGCAGTATTTTTCTTTTCAGTTGTGCTTATTCCGCCTGCTTTTGGTCAGTTAAAAAAGCAGATTCCAACAAAAACAGTTAAGGTGATGGGCACGGGTAAAATAGATCGAGATAACTCTGCAAAGGCTAGACAAGATGCAATCGCCGCCAGCCTCGTTTCAGCAGTGGGCACGGTGGCAGTGGAAGTTTTTCCTTTAGAATCGCTGATTCGAAACTTTCAGGCCTTCAATGAAATGATTTATAGTAATACCCATAAATTCATCCAGGATTACAAAGTACTGGCAGAGTTTCCATCGACAAACAATTACCGGGTAATGGTGGAAGCAACCGTTTCAATCAGCACCTTGAAAAAACTCATGTCAAGCGCCGGAATTTTACTTGAACAAAAACCCTTGCCAAAAATTCTGGTTTTAATTTCGGATCAAAATCCGGAAGACCCTGAACCAAAATATTGGTGGGGACACGAGAAATATCTTTCAGAGTCTTTCTCGATAAACGCTCTGGTTAACACCATTAAAACAAAAGGCTTCCCCATCATCGACAACCATATTATCGTTCAAAATATCCGGATTGATACCATATACGACAAACCCGATCTTAATGATATTGAAGCCATTAACCTGGGTCTCAATTCACAGGCAGGAGTAGTCATCGTCGGAAAGTCGGTTGCAAGTATATCGCCGAATATCATCGGTGAAAATATAAGGTCTTTTAAAGGGATTGTATCGGCGCGGGCAATTCGAACAGATACGGGTGCAGAAATTGCATCCACAATGCAAACCTCCATAACAGCAAACACCGATGAAAATGCCGGGGTCCGGAATGCGCTTTCAAGAGCCGGATCTCTGGCAGGAGAAGACCTTGTTTCTCAAATCGTTGACGCCTGGCAAAAACGAGAAGAACCATCCAACATTCTTGAAATCATCGTTGAAGGTACCGGCGATATTGCAAACTTTGAAAAATTTCGTCGTATTCTCAGCAAGATATCGGGGATGAAGAATTTTCGAATAAAAGAATTGAAGCCTGATGAGGCCGTCACCATCGTCGATTTCCAGGGAACTGCCAAAGAGCTGGCGGATGACTTGATGCTCAAAACCTTTGGATTAATCGATATTAACATTTACGAAGTATCGCAGAATCGATTAAGAATAGAGCTTATCGGCGGTTGACACTTAAAACAAAATTTCTCAAGAACATGCTGGGGCTTCACCCCGCCTGCCTTTTCAAGGCACGAGCGGGTAGGCCCAATTGGAATAATGGAAAATTAAATAATTGAGTATAAATATTCCCAATATTTTAACAATCCTCAGGATATTACTTACCCCTCTTTTTGTAATTTTCCTTCTAAGAGATATGTTTTCTTTTGCACTTCTGGTTTTTAGTATTGCAGCAGTCAGTGACGGCCTGGACGGCCTTTTGGCAAGATATTTCAACCAATATAGCGTATTGGGCGCTTATCTTGATCCCATTGCAGATAAGCTTTTGTTGGTCTCTGCTTTTGTCAGCCTGGCTGTTCTTAAAGTCATTCCCCCCTGGCTGACGGTTATTGTTATCAGTCGTGATATTATGATTGTGATCGGAATTTTAATTTTTGCAATGATCGATATACCTATTGAAATGAAACCGAGTCTCATTAGTAAATGTACTACGGTTGCCCAGTTATTCACTATCTTTTTAACCCTTCTTGACCCGCAAATTTCAGGTGCCCTCATAATTAAACGGTTGCTGTTCTGGATTACGGCCGGGCTAACTATAACTTCCGGACTTCATTATATCTATTTTGGCTTAAACGTTCTACAAAATTCCACTGGAAAAAATTAAAGACAAAGGTTTAAAGAACAAAAATTTAAGGAATCTATCATGTACAAAGTTATGATAAGGGATAACATGTCCCCTGTTGCGAAGGACATCCTTGAGGCAACCGGAAAAATAGAAGTTGTGGTCGATAATGACAAGGCAACGAGTGATCCTAAGGTATTATCTCAAATTATCAATGAGTTCCATGGTCTTGCGATCAGGAGCGGGACCCGGGTTACAGACCAGGTATTAAAAAACGCCGGACAGCTAAAGGTTATTGGTCGGGCCGGCATTGGGGTTGACAATATCGATGTTCAGACGGCTACAAAAAAGGGCATTGTGGTCATGAATGCCCCGGGTGGCAATACCGTAACCACGGCGGAACATACCATATCTCTTATGTTGGCACTTGCCAGAAATATTCCCCAGGGCACGGCATCCCTTCGAGAGGGAAAATGGGAAAAGAAAAAGCTGCCAGGCATTGAAATAACCGGAAAAACATTGGGTATCATCGGCCTTGGCCATATCGGCCGGGTGGTGGCAGATCGGGCAAAGGGTCTTAAAATGAAGGTTATCGCCGCCGATCCTTATGTCAGCAAGGAAGCTGCTAAGTCCCTTGAAGTTGAACTTGTGCCGCTGGAGGATCTTCTTGCACGTTCGGATTTTATTACGCTTCATGTGCCGCGCCTAAAGGAAACGGCGAACATGATTGATGCCGCCACAATTAATAAGATGAAGCCGGGGGTCAGAATTATTAACTGTTCCAGGGGTGAAATCGTCCAGCTTGATGATCTTTACCAGGCAATCTTAAGCGGACATGTGGCCGGCGCAGCCCTTGATGTTTTTCCACAGGAGCCGCCAGACCCATCATTACCCATATTGCAGCAACCCAATGTCATTTTTACGCCACATTTAGGGGCCAGCACCGGTGAAGCACAACTCAAAGTAGCGAATATGATTTCCCACCAGATGGCTGCTTATCTTTTGGATGGCACCATAACCAACGCCGTCAATTTCCCATCGGTATCCATGGAAATTATGGATCAGCTTCGTCCCCATCTTGACCTTGCCGAAAAAATGGGATCCTTGATGGGACAACTTGTCAGAAAAGTCCACGACATCACCATAAGCTACAGCGGCAGCGTATCCGGACTTGACACAAGGCCACTTACCCACGCGGCTTTGAAGGGGCTTCTGGGTTCTTTTACCGACAAGCCGGTAAACTATGTAAACGCACCATCACTTGCTCAAAGCAAAGGGATTCATGTCCGCGAGACCATAAGCCGTACAACGTATGATTTTACCAGCCTGATCCGAGTGAGACTGGAAGATCATAAAGAGGGAATCGACGAAATCTGGGGAACAATCTTTGAAAAAAAATATCCGAGACTTGTAAGAATTGGGGAAATCTACCTGGATGCAATCCCTGAAGGATGGATGATTGTAATTAATAATTTTGACAAACCCGGCGTTATCGGAAATGTGGGCACAACCCTTGGTCGGCACAACATTAACATCGGCCGTTTTCAGTTGGGAAGACGGGGTGAGCGGGCTCTGTGTCTGGTAAACATCGATACCCCGGCAGATGAAAAGGTTATTGAAGAGATAAAGCGTCTGCCGAATATCATCTCTGTCCGCCAGGTACACCTGTAACCGTCACCATAGCCATTCTTTCAATTATTAGAAGTGGTTTCAAAACCTTCAATCAGGTTCAAAGTCAAGGCGAGACGAGGGATTCAAGCGCAGGAATATATTTAATATTTCGAGTATTGAATCCCTCGTCCCAACACAGAAATTGGGCCTGAGGGTAGGTTTTGAAACTACTTCTAGAAAACTTCCGAACACAATTCTCCAAATACACCCAGATTTTCACAGATATGAATGCCGCCGGCCTTCATGGCGTCGATCTTTGCCTGGGCCGTACCGCTGCTGCCGCTGATAATGGCACCGGCATGCCCCATACGCCGGCCCGGCGGCGCGGTCAGACCCGCAACAAATCCCACCACCGGTTTTGTCACATGCTGTTTTATAAATTCGGATGCCTCCTCTTCGGCGGTTCCGCCGATCTCGCCCACCATAACCATGCCCGTGGTCTCCGGGTCCTTTTCAAAGGCATCCAGGCAGTCAATAAAATTGGTGCCGTTTACGGGATCGCCGCCAATACCCAGACAGGTGGTCTGACCGATGCCTTGCAAGGTTAACTGGTGAACCACCTCGTAGGTCAACGTTCCGGAACGGGATACCACACCCACCGGCCCGCCGGGTTTGTGGATCGGGCCGGGCATAATACCGACCTTACACTGGCCGGGCGTGATGATACCCGGACAATTGGGACCGATGAGACGGGATGTTTTACCCGCCATGGTGTTTTTGACTTTTATCATATCCATCACCGGAATGCCTTCGGTGATGGCCACGATAAGATCCACACCCGCGTCGGCGGCCTCCATAATGGCATCGGCGGCAAATGCAGGCGGTACAAAAACCATGCTGCAATTTGCCCCGGTCTGGGCCACCGCCTCTTTCACGGTATTGAAGACCGGAATATCGTCCATGTTTTGGCCGCCCTTGCCCGGGGTGACGCCGGCCACCACGTTCGTGCCGTAGGCCACACACTGCTGCGTGTGAAACTGACCCTCTTTGCCGGTAATGCCCTGAACCAGTAAACGCGTATTTTTATCAACGAATATACTCATGTTTTATGCCTCGAATTTTTATTGTCTGTGCGCTGCGGTCAGCCGGCCACCATCCGGGCCACTTTCTGCGCCGCATCCTTCATATCTGAAGCCGTGGTCAGGTTAAGACCGGATTGGGCCAGAATTTTTCGACCCTGTTCCACATTGGTCCCTTCCATCCGGATCACCACCGGAACATCGATACCGGTTTTTTCCGCGGCCGTAACCACCCCCTGGGCCAGCACGTCACACCGTAATATCCCACCGAAAATGTTAATTAAAATCCCCTTCACATTCTGATCTCCGAGCATGATCCTGAAACCGTTCTCCACCATCTCCGCACTGGCGCCGCCCCCCACATCCAGAAAGTTGGCCGGCTCGGCACCGGCCAGTTTAATGATGTCCATGGTGGCCATGGCCAGGCCCGCTCCGTTCACCATATTCCCCACGTTGCCGTCCAGTTTGATGTAATTGAGATGAAACTTGGAGGCTTCCACTTCCAGAGGATCCTCTTCGTCAATATCGCGATATGCCAGGATATCCTTGTGCCGATACAGGGCGTTGTCATCAAAATCCATTTTGGCGTCCAGGGCCATTACCGAATCTTCGGCCGTGATGACCAGAGGATTGATCTCCACCAGCGAACAGTCGTAATCCATAAACAGTCGGTAAAGACTTCCAAGCATGGAAACAAACGGCCGCATCACCGAAGCGGACAGGTCTAATCCAAACGCCACCTGCCGGCAGTGAAAGGGCTGGATTCCCACCAGCGGATCAATAAAAACCTTGATGATCTTTTCCGGAGTTTGGGCGGCAACTTCTTCAATATCCATTCCTCCGGCCCGGCTGGCCATAATAACGATCTTGGCGGTGGACCGGTCCGGAATAATGCTCAAATACAGTTCCTTTGCAATGTTGAGCCCTTGCTCAACCAAAACTTTATTGACCCTTTTGCCGTCAGGACCGGTTTGGTGGGTCACCAAATTCATACCGATGATCTTACCGGCAATGCCGGTCACTTCATCCATGGATCCGGCAAGCTTGACCCCGCCGCCTTTGCCCCGGCCGCCCGCATGAATCTGAGCTTTAACCACCACCGGAAATCGACCTAAACTTTCGGCAACCTGTTTGGCTTCATCAGGATTGAACGCAACGCCGCCGTCAGGAATGGGAATATTGTATTTTTTAAATAATTCTTTTGCCTGATATTCGTGGATCTTCATGATCCGGGTCCTCCCTTTTGAATTGAAGATTTATGCCCACAATTGCCCAATCTTCAATCTTCGATTTTTACACTATCCGATAACGCACAACACATCGTCCTTGCCCACGCTGTCACCGCTGGAAAAATTTATGGCCGTGACCGTGCCGTCCGCAGGCGACGGAAGGGCATTTTCCATCTTCATGGCCTCCAGGATCACCACCGTGTCTCCCTTGCTCACCGGATCTCCCACCTGTTTGACATATTTTACAATCATGCCGGGCATGGGCGCGGCCAACGGCGTGCCGTCAACATCCGCAGCCACCGGTGCCGGTTTTGTAGGCTCCGCCGGTTTGGGCGGTGCAGGTTCCGCCGGTTTGGGAGGCGCGGGCTCGGGTTTAGGGGGTGCAGGTTCCGCCGGTCTGGGGGGAGCCGGCGCTGCCGCCGGTGCCGGTGCGGAAACCGGCGGTTGAACCGGCAGTTGCTGAACATAGCTGATCACCGGGGATCCTCCGGGCTCTTCAACCCCCACCTCAAAATATTCATCATCTACAAATACGTTAAAGGTGCGAAGCGCATCGGTCTTGGGCGGCGCTTCCTTTTCCACCTTCCGGACCAAATGGCCCAGTTTGGCCAGCTTGACCAGCTCGTCTTCTTCTTTAATCTCTTCCAGGGTCCTGGCCTTGACTTCTACAGGCGGATCCTCCTTGCCGTATTTCCAGTTCAAAAACCGTTTCCCGGTAATGGGATAAAGGGCGTACAAAATAACATCGTCCAGATCCTGGGCCAGACCCTCGGTATCTTTTTTGGCCTGTTCCAACTCCGGCTCCAACACCTCGGCCGGACGGCACGTAATGGGCTCTTCTCCCCGGGGATAGTCTTTGAGCGCTTTCTTTTGAACCTCGGGATCTATGGGAATGGCCGTCTTGCCATATAAACCGTAACACAAATCCTTGACCTGGCCGGTAATCATCTTGTAGCGCTCCTCTTCATCGTCAAACAGAACATTGTTCACCGTCTGAATCCCCACGATCTGACTGGTGGGCGTGACCAGGGGAATCTGTCCCAGTTCTTTTCTGACCCGGGGAAGTTCTTTGTAAACCTCGTCGATCTTATGCAACGCATCCATTTCCCTTAACTGGTTCACCAGATTGGACAGCATGCCTCCCGGGGTCTGGTGCAACAATACATTGATATCGATAATCGATACCTTGGAATCATCCAGCAGGTGTTTGTACTTGGGCAAAACCTTCCGTTCCAGTATCTCGTTGATCTGTGCCAGTTTTCTGATATCCAATCCCGTGTCACGGTTGGTCCCTAAAAGGGTCATCACAAGGGGTTCCACGGCCGCATGGGAGGTGCGGTAGGCATAGGGCGACATGCAGGTGTCTATGATATCAACACCCGCTTCGATGGCCTTGAGATGGCTCATGGGAGACATACCCGACGTAAAATGGCTGTGCAGGTGGATGGGAGGCTTGACCGCGGCCTTTAAGGCCTTGACAATTTCATACGCATCATACGGCGCAATTAAACCGGCCATGTCTTTGATGCAGATGCTGTCCGCGCCCATGGCCTCCAGATCCTTGGCCTTTTTTACATAATAGTCAATATCGTAAACCTCTCCCCCCATGCGCGGTTCGGTCATGGTATAACAGATACAGCCCTGAAAATGTTTCCCGCATTCTTTGATCACCGAAACCACGGTTTCAAAATTACGGTAGTCGTTCAAGGCATCGAATGTTCGGAAAATGTCCATGCCGTTGGCCGCCGCCCGATCCACAAAGGCCCGGGCAAGATCATCCGCATAATTTCTGTAGCCCACAAGATTCTGAGCTCTCAACAGCATGGAAAACGGGGTCTTGGTGATGTACCGCTTTAAGGTCCGGATCCTTTCCCACGGATCCTCGTTCAAAAAACGATGCATGGTATCAAAGGTGGCGCCTCCCCAGGTTTCCATGGCCCAAAACCCCACCTCGTCCATCTTCTCGGCGACCGGTATCATGTCTTCGGTTCGTCCCCGGGTGGCAAACAGGGACTGATGACCGTCGCGCAAGGTCAGGTCCTGTATCTTAACGGGATTATCCGCCGCCGGCCGGTCTTGGCTGTAATCCATGGCCGTCATTTTCACCTGATTATGATCGCTCATCTTAATCGTCTCCTCTTTTTAATTGAAGATTTATTATTGAAACTTCAATGGGCAATCTTCAATTATTTCAGGGGTCGGGTTGTTTTTATCGTCAACACTGATATCCCAGCGGAATGGATAATTTTTTTTGAAAAGCGTGTACTGTTTGAGTGGGTTATGGATCGTTAGAAAGAACAGGCGCATACCGAAAAATTTCGACAGAAAAAAAAGTGTTTGTTTTAAGTCGAACCCATTGTTTATATATTGAATTCTGTTCTTTCTTTACGATCCTTTGACCACGAGTTTTATCCGCCTTCGGCGTGATTACACGGTTTGAAAAAAAGCATTATCCATGGAGCGATGTAACAAATAAAAACACCCCGGTCCCTCAATTATTTAAAAGTTCTCATCTGCATCATGGTTCTCATTTGCATCCGGGCCTGCCTGCCGCTCATTCCCCACAACTTCACCGGTGCTGCAGCAGCATAGGCTTCCGGAATCGGCTCAACCGCAGGCTCAGCCAGAGACTGAATGCAAATGGCCTCTTCCTCTGTTTTGATATAGTTCATCACCGCTGATACGGCGGCCGATATTTTCTTTGTGTCTTCCATGGGGTCACCATTTAAAAAACGTTTTAGGTGTTGGGTGTTAAGTTTTAATGCATAAAAAAGGATCTTAGCCCTACTTAAAACCTAAAACTTAAATCTTAAAACCCTTAAACCCTTACATGGGGATATTCCCGTGTTTCTTGGGAGGGCTCACCTCCCGCTTGCTGCACATGACTTCCAACGCATCGATCAGACGCGGACGGGTCTCACTGGGAACTATCACCGCATCCACAAAACCCCGGCTGGCCGCACAGTACGGATTGGAAAAAAGAGTCTCATATTCTTCGACTTTCTCCCGGCGCTTGGCCTCGGGATCCTCCGCTGCCTTGATCTCCCTTCGATGAATCACATTGCATGCCCCGGCAGCACCCATCACCGCAATCTCAGAACTGGGCCAGGCAAACGCCATGTCCGCGCCCAAATCTTTGGAACACATGGCCAGATAAGACCCGCCGTAGTCCTTGCGGGTCACCAAAAGCAATTTGGGAACCGTTGCTTCCGAATAGCACCACAACAGCTTTGCCCCGTGACGGATAATGCCCCCCCACTCCTGATGGCTACCCGGAAGATAGCCGGGCACATCCGCGATGGTCAGCATGGGAATGTTAAAGGCATCGCAAAAACGAATAAAACGGGTGGCCTTGTCCGAAGCGTCAATGTCCAAACATCCGGCCAACACCTGGGGCTGATTGGCAATTATGCCGATACTTCTTCCGTTCAGCCGGGCAAAACACACGATAATATTCCGGGCAAAGTATTCATGGGGCTCAAAAATATCTCCGTTATCCACCAGGGAACGGATAACGTCCTTCATGTCATAAGACTGGTTGGGATTGTCCGGAATAATGGCGTCAAGGACAGGGTCCGTGCGCCGGGGATCATCTCCCGTATTCACCACCGGCGGATCTTCCATGTTGTTCGACGGCAGATAAGATAACAGCTTTTTGATCCGATTGATGGCGTCTTCATCGCTCTCACAGGCAAAATGCGCCACCCCGCTCTTTTCGTTGTGGGCCATGGCGCCCCCAAGTTCTTCAAAAGTGATCTTTTCTCCGGTCACCGATTTAATCACATCCGGACCGGTAATGAACATGTAACTGGTATTTTTCACCATGAACACCCAGTCGGTCATGGCCGGCGAATATACCGCCCCCCCTGCCGTGGGTCCCATGATCGCTGAAATCTGGGGAATAACACCCGATGACATGGAGTTGCGGTAAAAAATCTGCCCATATCCGGAAAGAGAATCCACCCCTTCTTGAATCCGGGCGCCCCCCGAATCGTTCATGCCCACAAACGGCACACCGGCTTTTAACGCCATATCCATGATCTTGCAAATCTTTTTCGAATGCATCTCCCCCAAACTGCCGGCTCTGGCCGTAAAATCCTGGGCAAAAGCAAATACCGGCCGGCCCTCCACAAGTCCATGGCCCGTGATCACTCCGTCCGACGTAATCTTAACCTTTTCCATGCCAAAATTGACACACCGGTGAGTCACGAACATGTCCAGCTCACGAAATGTGCCCGGATCAAAAAATAGTCCGAGACGCTCTCGGGCGGTGAGTTTGCCTTTCTCTTTCTGCTTGGCAACCGCTTTTTCCCCGCCCATCTCAAGAACCTTGGCTTCCCGCTCTTTTAGATCCTTAATTTTATCTTCAATAATACCCATTATCAAATTCCTTTCATCTCTTTGGAATGATGATATTAACCCGGCTTCACAATTTATTGAGATAACAAATTCCTTATTAAAAACTGCGGATGCCGTCAAAATGAAAGAAGGGATCATCCCTTAATCATATGAATAGATTTCATACTCGGTCTTTTCCCCAAGCAAATGATCAATTTTTTCCTGGGTTCCTTTTCTGATGTCGTTAACCACCCATTCCCTCCAGTTCTCCATGGACTGCCAGGTGCTCACCACCAGACTCTCACCGGGTCGATCGATTCTCTTAAAGGTTTCACCGGAAATGTAACCCGGTTGCTGCATGGCCAAGTTCCGAAGCTTTTGAAGAAGAGGCCGTAACGCTTCCGCCTTGTTCTCCGGCACTATCCTTTTAATGATTATTTTTACTGCCATTTTACCATCCTCCTTTCTTTGATGGTTGCGTAAAAAAGTGACCACTTGACTTTTACGGAACCTTCTCTTTTGATTCTATATACAAGGATTATTGTCAAGCAAAAAAAGAAGTCGGCTTGCCGCTATTGTGGATCCGGTGGTACCATTTTCGACCTCTTTTAAGATCCCCGGCAACATCTTATTAACCTCTGGATTTTTATAGAACCTTTCTTTTAGGCCCTCTTTAACAAGAGACCACATCCAGTCAACGGCCTGTCTTTTTCGGTTTGCATCGAGCTCTCCGGTATCGGTTAATTTCTTTCGGTGATCTAAAACAGTTTCCCAGATCAGATCAATCCCGGTCATCTCCAGGGCACTGCAGCTCAAAACCGGCGGTATCCAGGTAAGTGACGACGGCGTTAAAAAGTGCAGGGCTGTCTCATACTGTTTTCTTGCAAGTTCCGCCTTTTCAATATTATCACCGTCTGCTTTGTTAACGACAACGGCATCCGCCAGTTCCAAGATTCCCTTTTTTAATCCCTGAAGTTCATCCCCCGCACCCGCAATCATCAGCACCAGAAAAAAATCGACCATGGATGCCACGGTCGTTTCAGACTGACCCACACCCACGGTTTCAATAATCATAACATCAAAACCGGCAGCTTCACATATTATCATTGTCTCCCGGGTTTTTTTTGCAACTCCGCCCAATGTGCCGCCTGAAGGTGAAGGCCTTATAAAGGCTTTCTCTTCAACAGCCAGCTTTTCCATACGAGTTTTATCTGCCAGTACACTCCCGCCACTTCTTTTGCTGCTGGGGTCAACGGCAAGCACGGCCACCCGATGTCCCTTTTCCACGAGCATGGTTCCGAGGCTCTCGATAAACGTACTTTTACCCACACCCGGCACTCCTGTAATTCCAAGGCGCACCGCTTTGCCCGTGTACGGAAGCAGCAAATCGATAATCGTTCGAGCCAGTTCCTGATGAGAAGAAAGCGAACTTTCGATCAATGTAATTGTTTTTGCGAGCACACGCCGGTTGCAATCCAGCACGCCCTGAACATAATGCTGGGGATCATCAGATATCATTGTCGTTACCTAACCCGGATAAACCGTTAAAGTTGCAGGATAATCTATCCTGCGTCGTAAACGAAAGTTTTTAGCAATTCACCATCTTCATAAAGAAAAACCGTTGAATTATTGTAACTGGGTATTAACAGCCAAATTTCTTCTCCAGGCTTCATGTAACCGTCGAAAAGATCAGCTGAAACTCCAAAGCTGTTTAAGCGCACCCTGATGTGTCTTTTTAAAAAACCATTTTTTAGCCTGTATCTAAAAAGGCCGTCTTCTTGGAATTCATTTAAATATTTTCGGCCTTTTTTTATGGGTTTTCGGTTTATGACAATATTGACAGCACTCCCCTGGGTTACGCGATAGCCGGAGAACAGTTCCTGGGCCACAACGGTATGTAAGGGTTTGTCTTCGTGAAAACGAGTTTTTATCTCTCCGAGGACCAAATCTATACTCTCAATCATAATAATCGCGCTGTTGAGAGACAGTCCTATAAGATCAGGCATCTTATAGGCCCGGGGTCTGATCCCCATACTCACAAGCAGGTTCACACATTCGCCTCTGGTTATCATGGTTCCTGGAGACGGAATCTGGGCAATTATCTCGTCTTTTTTTATAGTATTGCTGTAAGTACTCGATATCTCACCCCGGCGCAAGCTGTTTTCTTCCAGGATGATCAGAGCCTGTTGTACAAAAAGCTCTTTAAGGTTGGGCATCAAAATAGTCTTTGCGCCTTTTGAAATTATGATTCTGACGTCACGTCCCTTCTTTATTTCCGCCCCCGGTTCCGGTTCCTGAAAAATTACGTTGTTTTCAGGAATATCAGCGCTGTATTCCGACCCTTTTACTTTTGTATTAAGCCCCAAATCGGTTAACAATTTAAGAACATAGACCACGTTTTTCCCGGAAAGATCAGGAACCACAACCGTATCCTCGCTCTTTATAATAAGCGTAAGAGTGAGATAAGCACTTGCACCAACGATCAGGACAAATAAAAAAAACAGGGCCGATAGTTTAAATATTCGTGAAATCACTTTTTCCGTTTCATACAGACTGAAAAAAAACCGTCCATGTTGTTAAGATGAGGAAAGGTTTTTAAATATCCGTTACCCGTTACAAGGGAACACGCGTCAAAGATCAATCCTGCGGGTTTTTTTTCTATAGCAAACTGATCATGTTTATTCAAAAAAACTTTTATCACCGATTCATTTTCCTCGGGTTCCATGCTGCAAACCGCATAAACCAAAACACCTGTCGGTTTGACAAGATGTGAAAGGTTGTCCAAAAACATAAACTGTCTTTTTTGGCAGTATGCTAGATTTTGTTGTGACGCGCGCCATTTTGTATCCGGATTCCTCCTTAAAACGCCCAAACCTGAACAGGGTGCATCCAGAAGAATACGGTCAAACGT
>JASFLX010000024.1:0-20744 GCA_050117895.1 Desulfobacterales bacterium
AAATCATCATCAAGCTGATCAATGCGGTGGCGGATGTCGTCAACAACGACCCGGACGTCCGGGGACGGCTCCGGGTGCTTTTTTTGCCCAATTACTGTGTATCCCAGGCCGAAAAAATCATTACGGCAACGGACCTGTCCGAGCAAATCTCTACAGCGGGCATGGAAGCGTCCGGAACAGGAAACATGAAAATGGCACTTAACGGTGCCTTGACCATCGGAACCTTAGACGGCGCCAATGTGGAAATCATGAACGAGGTGGGCCCGGAAAACATCTTTATTTTCGGCTTGACCGCCGAAGAGGTCATGGCCTTGCGCGCCGACGGCTACGATCCCGGACACTACTACGGAAATGATCCGGAGCTTCAAAAGGTAGTGGAAATGATCGGTTCCGGGTTTTTTTCTCCCACGGAGCCGGGACTGTTTGCACCCATTGTCAGGGCGCTTCTCGACCAGGGCGATTACTACATGCTGCTGGCCGATTACCGGCCCTATGTGACCGCTCAGGAAGAAGCGAGTCGGGTATTTTTGGATCCGGATCAATGGACGCGCCGATCCATTCTCAACACCGCCCACATGGGTAAGTTTTCCAGCGACCGGTCCATATTGGATTATGCAAGGGAGATCTGGAACGTACAGCCGGTTGAATGATCCGTTTGTTGCATAAATGAACTGACAAAATGGATTTAAAGACAAGAGGAGATAAAGCCCGTGACCGAAAAAAAGACACAAAATGAACATCCGGTTTCCGTATCCATTGCCCGACAGCCCGTGTTCGATGAAAAGGGCCAGCTCTGGGGCTATGAACTTTTCTGTGTGGGGAGCGATGAAGCCACCCGTTCCGGTTTCCCGGAACACGAGAACGTGGCTTTGAGCGTGGCATCCAGCGCCTACATCGGCTTACAGCAGATTCTGGACAGAGGGAAAAAAATAATAGTCAATTTTAATGAAAAAAGTATGCTGGACGATCTTCCCTATGCGTTTCCGCCGACTTTGGCCGCTGTTAAGGTGGCCGAGGACCTATACACACAGCCCCATCTTCCGGACGTGTTGAAACGGTTAAAATCCGACGGGTATCTGATCGCCGTGGGGGGATTTACGGGAAATCCTGCTTTCGCGCCGCTGTATGATTTGGCCGATATCATGGGCACGGACGTCTCCGCCAGGCAAAAGGACGCGCTCGGGGACTTACTCAACCTGGCCCGGCCCTACACGGCTTTGCTTCTGGCCGGCCAGGTGGAGGATCCGGCCCGTTTCAAGATGTGCAAGGAATTGGGGTTTACCCTGTTTCACGGCCCGTTTTTTAAATCGCCGGACAAGATCACCGTCCGGAAACTGTCTTCCAACGAGGTGTCGCGGTTCACCCTCCTGCGCCTCATTGAAACAGACGAGCCTGACCTGGATCAGCTTGCGGTAACCATCCAGGGGGATGTCTCCATCAGCTTTCGCCTCTTGGCATATCTCAATTCAACGGCCTTTGGTCTGCGCCAAAAGATAAAGTCCATCCATCAGGCCATGTTGCTTTTGGGGTGGCAAAAAATGAAAAACTGGCTTCGGGTGGTTCTGTTGACGGACATGAGCCAGAGTAAAGATGCCCCTGAGTTGGTGGTGCTCTCCGCACAGCGGGGAAAATTTTTAGAGCTCATCGCCCGGGACCATGATTTTTGGGGGTTCGATCCGGACAGCTTGAATTTACTGGGCATATTTTCTCTGTTGGACGCCCTGCTCGGTATTCCCATGACCGAGATTGTGGGGTATTTGCCCTTGGAAAACCGACTCAAGGCGGCGTTGTGCCGGGAGCCGAACAATGAGTATTTGCCCCTGCTTGATCTGGCGCAATATTTCGAAGAAGCCAAGTGGGCAGAAGTCGAAAAAATGGTTCATCAGTTAAACCTCGACGGCAATAAGATCAAGGCGGCCTTTCAAACGTCCATAGACTGGGCCGGTGAACTAGGCACCCTGCAATCCAAACAAACAAAAAGGGATTGAGTGAACATCCTCAAAAACATTATATATTAAGGATTCTATGAATTCTATCATCACAAATTAAGCCTGGGTAACGATCCTAACCCAGCAAGCCTTTCTTCTCCCGGTCAGTCATTAGAAACGAAATGTCTTTTTTCCTTTTCCGAATCTGACGTGCCAGTTCTTGCCAGTCTTTTTTAGAAAGATCATGGAAGTGCATGATATAGACCTTGTCTTCACCCTCTTTGTCGCTCAGAACCAGTCCGTTGTCGGAGCGGGCCTGCGCTCCGGCACGTCGGGGGTTGGCGTTGGCGGCACGGTATTTTTTTGTCTTGATATATGTGTTGCAAAACGGTGCCCAAGGCACGGTTTCAGTCATGTTCGCTTCCGCCTCCTTCTGAAGGTGATACACGTATGCAACCCGGGATAACGCCATCTCCTGTCGTCGGGGATAGGAGACAAAGGGATCCCCTGCCCAATCCACAACAATAAGCGTATCTTCATACAATGTGATTTTGACGCCGAGAAAAAACACGCTGTGTATGGCAATGGGTATGCCGGGAAACACGGCTACCCCAAGCAAAGGTATGACAGCTAAAGCAAGGTTGTTAAAGAAGTATCCCAGGATAGCCAGAATTCCGCAAATCGTGAGCGGATACCACACAAGCCGTCTGTTATCCGGAAGCAGGGCCGGTCGGAACACCCGGATAGCGCTTTCTTTTTGTTGCAAGTAATTATCTCCGTGAAGAACTGGCGCGAGATGAGCTTCACTTCACAATTGGGAAAAATGATAACGGCTGAACTGTGCGGCGAAGCTTTTTTGCGTCCGAACCAGTGATTTGTGCTGGTTTTCAGACTTTCAGTCTATTGACATTCCGCCCCCTTATGATATATATTCTGGTATCTATCAAAATCAATGGGAGGTGTACCATGCAAACTGCAAAAATATTCATGAATGGCCGTAGCCAGGCTATAAGGCTACCAAAAGATTTCAGATTCTCTGGAAACGACGTTTTCATAAAAAAAATCGGCAAAATGGTTGTCCTTTTGCCAAAAGATGATCCCTGGTCCTCATTGGTCGATAGCCTTGATCAGTTTACCGAAGACTTTATGAATAGCAGAAATCAACCCAATCAGGTTTCTCGGGAACAATTCTAATGGAATTCATGCTTGATACAAATATTTGTATTTATATCATCAAGCGAAAACCACTCGACGTAATAGAACGTTTTAAGCAGACAAAAATTTCGCAAATCGGCGTATCGACGATTACGCTAAGTGAGCTTTTATATGGTGTTTTAAAAAGTTCAAAGCCGGCACAGAACCAAATGGCTTTGGCCCAATTTATTGCGCCACTTGAAATCTTGCCGTATGGGGATGACGCCGCTCAATATTATGGCACACTTAGAACCCATTTGGAAAAACAGGGCACGCCCATTGGTTCTCTTGATATGCTAATCGCCGCTCATGCGCTTTCAGCCGATTGTACTCTTGTCACCAACAATGAAAAAGAATTTATCCGAATACCTAAATTAAAAATTGAAAATTGGGTAAAATAGCATTCGGCTTTTTTCCATCATTGCAGACCATTCTTAAAGCAGAATAGTCTTTTCACCGCATCTTCACACAAAACAGACCGAATTGATTGTACGAATTTATCAAATACTTGGGTAGTCGATTTTTGATCGCTACGGTTCAATTCTTTAAACATTTTTTTTCGAAGTCCTTTTGGTATTTCCAACTGCAAGCCCTCCATGGACTTACACCGGTTACAAATATTTTCGGCATTTCTTCCTGAATGATTTGTTGTGTCTTCTGTTGCGTTAAAACCTTCATTTTTAAGCTTTTGGATTATTCTATTTTTAAGGCCTTGATTTCGGCCACCCACGTAAACAAAATCGTCATTTTCTTCGGCCCCGTGTATAGCCAATACCATATCAGAGTTGTTGCATATTTTAACACCTTCGGGTTCGTCAAAATTCGTACTGGTGAGATGCAAATATTTTTTGTTTTCTTTGCTTTTGATGCCCTCAAATGAATAGCACGCGAAATCATCTCCGGCGATAGATTTGGCAATTTCAGAAGTGCCGGGTTCAATGCCCCCGCCGTGCGGTGCAACGATCGATATTCGAGATTTAATTTTATTAGACCAAATTCGAAAATCTTTCCCTTCTTTTTCAACGGCTGAAAGGCTTTTAAAATCTTTATACGTGTCTTCCATTTCTCATCTGTTAGACGTAAATTTTAAACATTTTTCTTATATTCCAAAATGTTCCTGTGGCCAGATACCCATTCCCTTTGATATTAGCAGAAATTCCGTTTAATCGCACGGATTATTAGACATTCTATGGATTATATCCTCACAAATTAAGATTTGGTATAAACCATAACCATTTGAAAATTATATTATAATTTATTTAATTCACAATTCAAGGTTTGACATCGTTTATGGATAAATCACCTATATAATATAGGTATTATTCAAAAGATAACAGAAGGGATCTAAGGTTTGCCTTTTTTTTCTTTATACCTAATTTTTCTCTGATACTTTCTCTATGGGACTCGATCGTCTTAACAGAAACACCGAACATTTTTGCTATTTTTTTTGTTTTAATGCCTCGCTTTACAAGATTTGCCACTCGAATTTCTGCAGGAGTGAGACTTGTGTATTTTAATGACAGTTTGTGTGCAAACGGTGAAATAATCTCTTCAGTATTTGACTGAATGATGTCTGCAAAAATCTCCTGTCGATCATTAAGTCCTGTATTTTTTAGTTTTGTAACATATGGAAGAACCAATTCTTTTGCATTGGTCCTTACTTTCTCTTCAAGTTCCTTTTTATCTTCATTTCTCATTTCCAGCAAAATCTTTAAAGCAGCGTTCATTTCTTCAAGACGAATGCTTTTTATTTCCAATTCCTTTTCTCTTTGTTTCAGGCTTTGCTCCGCCTGCTTTATTTCGGTGATATCCCTACCTACAGCAACAATTGACTCGACCTTACCTTGTTCATTCAATATGGCTGTGTTCACCCAAGCTTGCCAGCGCCATCCATCTTTTGTCATAACGCGTTCTTCAATATAAGCGGTATATGGCGGTTTGTTTACATTATCAATGCCCTTTGCTACGGTTTCCCGATCATCTTCGTGGATGAAAGGTATAAATTTCTTTCCGATTAGATCATCTTCGGCTTTAGCAAAAGTTTTCAAGTATGATGGGCTTACGAAAAGGAGGCGGCCTTCAGTATCAAAGGTTACAATCATGTCTGTCTGGTTTTCTACAAGCAGTCGATATTTTTCTTCACTCTTCCGCAGCTTTTCTTCGGCCTGCTTTTGCTCGGTAATATCAACACCGATGACGATAACGCCGGTGATGTCGCCGTTATCTTCAATGAAAGGATAAGCTGTTCTGTCAAAAATCCGACCATCTGGTCGGTATCGAAGGGCGGCGCGAGTCACTTTCCCCTCATTTAAAACCTTGATTGCCGGACAACCTTCACAGATGTGCTTGCATCCGTAGAAAAGCTCATAACAGTGTTTCCCCTTATACTCATCGAGAGAAACGTTGTAGGCTTTGGCCAATGTAGAATTTATCAGCTGTACTTTGAAATTCTGATCCAGTAATACAAGTAGCTCTTCAATGCTATTTATAACATTTATAAAACGCTTCTCGCTCTCCTGCAAAGCTTCTTCTGTCAGTTTGCATCTAACTGCTTCTTTCTCTAAATCCTTATTCCTTTGCTCTAATTCTTCATAGGTCGGTTTTCTGGGCATTATGAATTTCTCCAAATGACAATAAAAAGACCATACAATAGTATCGCATTGTATGATCTTTTACATCAAACAAGTCTATCTTTTGAACAGAAATCGAACATTGCATATCTGGTACTCTTGCCATTCAAATAACCTGAATCAACTCCAACTCTTTCTTATATATCATCAAAGTGAAAAAGGCAAACCCTCAAAAAACGGATTTGCCATTATTGAAAAACCGATGTCAACGATGAAAAATTTAAGATCGGTGATGATACTATATACTGTGTTGTGCAGAGATTATCCTGATGGTCTAGAAACCGAAATTGTTGTTAAGATAACGTTTTGATGTCTAACAAAATTAAAGTGTTGCGCTAAATAGCAGGCATACGTAATGCCGCTCTTCAGTTGAGACATTATTCCATCATCCACTTCTCGGCTTTATCCATCGCTCGAAAAACATGGATTGGCGTCTTAGCATGTTACAAAAACTCAAACATTCGGGATAGCCCATATTCTAAATTGTTGAATCTAATGCTCTAAGAATAACTTCCTTAATTAACAGGCCCGATAGCTTAAACGAAAAGCTGAGCAGCGGGCTGTATATCTTCGAAACAATACAGACCTTAAACGATAAACCGCAAGTTTCTCCCCGTCTGATCAAGCTTGATGTTATGAGGTTGAAGCATGTTGTCAATTCCTAAAAAGCAATAAAATACAAATAGTTTTAAACTATTGGCTTAAAGTTTGACATTGAGACTTAAAAGCGTTAAAATTTATTGTAACTTTCAAATTTTTAGGAGATAATTGCACTTATGGTTAATTACACTGCAAAATATACAAAAATCAGTTCTGGTTACATGGGGCAGTTGGTTGAATGGCCGGAGGTCGTTACTGAAGGCAAAGACCTCGAAGAATGCCGTGCCATGCTCCGAGATGCACTACACGAAATGGTTGCTGCATACAGGAAGCTTGGAAACGAAATTCCTCTCGGAAATGCACTAATTGAGCAACTGCCAATAGAGGTTGAAAGTGTCAGTCAAGCGTCGTGACCTGGTTCGATATCTGGAAAAGAACGGCTTTTATCTGCTTCGCGAAGGAGCGAATCATTCAATATACACCAACGATAAAAAAGTGATTCCGGTCAAACGCCACAAACAATTTGATCGAATCACTGCAAACGAGATTTGCAAACAGGCTGGCCTATCTCGCAAATTCTAATTTCCTTCCGTTCACCTCACTGAATATTTGAATTAACTGCTTTATAACGCCAAGCATCACAGGCGCGAGTTTACGAGCGTCCTAGTGCATGTTTTTGTTCGGTCGCGTTGTTTCGACCGACATCATGAAAGTTGTGATTTCTTCAACGAGTTCCTCTGCAATGGGTAGACTTGGGTCCCCATATGAAGATATCTGCTCCTGAAGGTTGTCGGAGACCTTTTTGAGAATATGGTTCATCCCATTAATGGTAGTTTGTTTTGCCAGCCCATTTGATTTTGCGAGTACATTGGCATTATCAATATCCATTTGGATGTCCGTTGAACCGTGTACTATCAGAATAGGAATTTTCAGCTTTGATACCTCCTTTGCAGGATTGTATCGAAACCACGATATCAAATAGGGCTGAACGCTTTTACGAAACAAGGCGTTCAGAGTTGGCGGTACGGGATCTGCTGCTTTTCCAAGATTCAGCTGGTCTATTATGGTTTCAGCATTCTCAAATAGGTCTTTTGGTAGCTTGAGCTTCAATTGTGAAAGGAAGAGGTTTGAAGCAGGAATACCGGCACCAGCAATTGAGACGAAAGCATCAGCGTTCATTTTCTGGCAGGCTACCAATCCAATCAAGGAACCCTCGCTGTGTCCAATGATTGCCACTTGGGAGAACTGTTTATTCTTCTGGAGTTCTTTGCCCCACACAACTGCATCCTCAATGTAGGTCTCGAAGCGAAGGTCTTCCTCCTTAGTCATCGCCTGAGCACTTTCGCCGATGCCGCGCTTGTCGTATCGAACAGAGGCAATTCCATTTGATGCAAGGGCTTCAGCAAGCAGCTTCAGACTGTTGTTCTTTCCCCCCATCAATGGATTGTTTCCGTCGCGATCTGTTGGCCCTGATCCCGATATAATTAATGCTACAGGGCATGGAACTTCCCCAGAGGGGATCTCTATAGTCCCATGAAGCATTCCTCCATTCACGCGAACTTTAATGTCCTGGCCAGCATAGGCCAGAGTAGCCATTAGGAACCCGGCTATGATCAAGCAAATTGTAACAGGTTTTTTCACTATTTCCTCGCGGTTCTCTTTTGGCCGAACTAGATATAATGGTTGACAGTTAAAACACGGAAAGGCCGTGGTTGTAACCCGCGAAAAATCATCATGGGCTCCGATGAGCTACTGTGGGGCCCATTCTCGCCCATGATAATTTTTCGCTAGCTGCCTTAAATGAAAAAAAGCCTGCCATCCTTGGATACGTGGGTTATGATGAGGTAAAAAAACCAAACCCATCACAGAGCCATAAACAAGGAGGCAGACCATGAAACAGTATAACACATTTGCACGATAAGCAAATCCACATCTGATTCCTCATCCGCCTGACCACGTGTAACTGAGCCGTACAAGACGAAAGCTTTAATATCGAACTTCTCCAGCAGCCTTCGCTTAATTTCTCTCAGAGCTTGAAGCTGCTGTGAAGAGAGCGGTATATTATCAATTAATTGACAACATTTAAAGGTGATTAATCGTTTACAACCAAGATAGAATTAAGGATGGAACTATCAGATCAGGTTCGTCACGTTATAAAAAGAGAACATTATTTTATTCGTACAAAACAGGTATATACATACGGATTGGATTAAAAAAGATATACCCGCAGAAACAATATGTGACGTGGGTATTGATAATTTAGGGGCTTGAAGAAGTATGACGGTGGGTTTGAATTTAATTGGAGATGACGAGATTTCCATTGCTGAACGTGATGTCGATATTGTTGGAGAATAGATCTTTTACGTATTCATATTCGCAGGGATGAGAAAATGCCAGAATTTTGGCCAGCAGGGGAGCATTATAGCCGAATACCACGGCCATAACGCATTCATCATGAAGCGCATTTCGGTATTGCGGCCCTAAAATCAGTTTTTGTCTTTTTTTGACAGCCTGTTTCCATGATTTATAGGCACACCAATTGTTGTAGATATAAGCCCCCATTTAAATATCCTAAAATAATACAAGGAATTTAAAGCCTTTCTAGATATATCGGCATTATAGGGAGATTCTTTAACTTTAAATAAGAGTAAGCAAAATGATGACAAATGTAAAAAGAATCAAAATATAGGCACCCTCGACTTTTGCTTAATTAAGGTTTAATTTTAAATTTGAATTAGATGGGATGTGCAAGAAGGGGCAAACAATTCACAACAAATTCGTAAAGTTTGGAGTGCGTTCGTGCAAAACGTGTCTTACGAACGTCATTTATACTAATACACTTTCTCCACGAGTACTCCCTATTACGACCTCAATCCCGCTTAGACGGGACAGGCAGGTAACGGGTCTGTCCGGATTTGGGATTTATATTCTTTTATCTGCCACCAGACGGGCAAAATGTTCAAAAGAGCGGTCGTAAGTTCGTTCTGCATCATCTGGAAAACAGCACGCCGGAAGTTCACGGGCTTTTAGATGGTAGCTTAAACAATCACAACAAGTTCCCTTGCGTGAACACGGTTCATAACTGCAATTACATGATTTAAGATTCTCGTCGGTTTTACATTCCATTGGTTCATCCTCCCATCGGCAAATCAAAGGTCTCTTATTTTGAATTGTTCCAGAATTTTTATCATATCTTTTTCGGCGACGTCCGACCAGTGCCGGTAGGCGCTGGCCACGGCATAACTCAAGCCGCCTCGGATATTAGCACAATACAGCGCTTCAACATCACGTGCGATCATTTCCGCAGAATGGCGATGAGCAGTGGGTACGGCTACAATAATCCGGCCGGCCCCGGCATTGTGCAATGCCGCCACTGCCACCCGCATGGTAAACCCCGAAGCCAGTCCGTCATCCACCAGAATTGCGGATCGATTCCCGAGGTCCGGAAAGGGCTGCACGCCCCGTAATTTTGTAACCCGGCGCGCAACCTTGGCCGTGGTTTTTTCGATTCCCTTTTTAACATCTTCGGCAGTCAGGTTTACGCGCCGCAGCATATCTTTATTCAGCTTAACCGTGCCGTCAAAAGCCACAGCCCCGTAGCCGGCTTCAGTATTCCAGGGTAAGGTGATCTTGCTGACGACGGCCACGTCGAAATCAAGCCCTGTTTTTTCAGCCATCACCACTCCTACCGGTACACCGCCGGCCGGTATAGCTAAAATGATCGCGGCCTTTTTGTCATCGGCCGCAAGCATCTTGGCCAAGACTTGACCGGCATGGGCTCGGTCTTGAAAAACATGAGTTTGTTCCCGCAGTTCGGACAGATCAATGATGTTCGATTTCATAGCATTTTAGTGTGTGTTGGGGACAAACTATATCGCAAAACTCGGGGTGCCGCAACCAATATCCATAGTCTTGTCAGACACAGCAAAGGCCCCATACAAGCCGGCCAAAGAACCGGCCAATTATTAGGTATATTTTTGATAATAGGTGCCATATATCTGACTTGATGTTTCAGGGGTATTCCTGTATAAACGGAGCCGGCGAGATAATTGTGTTAAGTTGAAACCTGAAGATGTTGATAAGATAAGGCTGATGCAAGGTATCATGCGTGTGATACGAATAACTGGGAGTGAAAAACGATGACCAATGATCAAATATCTGAAATATTAACCACTCATTTAGAACTTTCTATTTTTCCGGTAGCTGTTTCATTGTACGCAAACCATAACTTAGAATTGGAAAAGTACCGGCCGGATAAACCGCTTAGAAGCTATTGTCATGGAATAATGACGGCCGCCCAAGGGCAAACCCTTTATCTTCTGGAAAAGGACATCATCTGCAAATCCGGTGCAGCAACACTGGGTTTTTCGAATTATTCCGATGAGATGCTGTCCGGCCACAAGCATTATGATGCCGGCGTATTTGGTACAATCGAGGCCGCTAAAAAGGCGGTCACCGGAGCATACAAACTCGAGGACGGGAGTACGGAAGGAATTTTTCTCAGACCCTTATCCCAGTCGGACAATAATTATCAGGTCATACTCATCCCCGCGAATGCGGAACAGGTCATGTTTTTAATATTGGCTGATAAATATGATACCGGCGGCCGAACAGAAATTTCAATGGCCACAGGATTTCAGGGCGTGTGCGGGGATGCTACCGCTTATTCAATACAGACGGGTAAGGTCAATTTCTCAGTCACGGGCTTTGGGGACCGCCTGCGGTGCGGTCTGGACCCTGAATTAATGGTGGTTTCCATACCGGCCGTCAGGGCCTCCATTATCGCCAAAAACCTGGAAGCAATGAGTTCCAAGATGATGGCAAAATATAAAAAGGTCCGAGACGCAAGAAAAGAAAAAAGTTAAGTGTTAAGGCTAAGTGCTGTAACTCGTAAATACGGTGACGTATTTTATGACAGGCCACCGCATTCAACGTAGCGAAGGATCATAAAAGTGACAAAAATTTGAAGTGAGCTAAAATGAACTAAAGTAAAGGTACTCGCCTTCGGCGAGGCCAGTTTAAAACTGATAGAATTCATTAAACCCGGAGGAATAGACTCCGCCTTCCACAGGGTAAACTTTAGGCACTTAAAATTTCAAATTGAATGAGGAGGAAATTTATATGACCGGATGTCGCTGTTCAATAAAAGAGTGTTTAAGCAATCCCATAGAGTTAAAGATCGATGATACAGATTTGGATTTTGTGTCAATCAAGCAGATTGCCGACGACAAAGCAAAAGAATTTACCTCTCACCCTATGTTGCTTGCCTGGTATAACGGGAAGACCGGCGATTTTGTTCCTAAAGCTGAATGTGGCAGCGGTCCCAAGCCCGGATGGATCGTTTATGCGGAGACAAGGGGCGGGGATATTGTCATTGACATTAATGAGGAACGGTATGTTTTTATTTATAAATCAATTTCTTGACGGTTTCGTAAGAAGTCCAACTTCTGGTTGTGCTGCATTTCGCAATCATTCAACGTACGATAAGTACTCCTCATTCCACGAAATTCGCGACGCCTTTTTATCCCGATAGATCTACGCGGGGAAATTTGAACTTTTTACAAAACCGTCTAAATTGGACTTTTTACGAGTTCATCACTTTCTTGAAAGCTTGGATATTCCGGTAAGTTGGGGTTTACCAAAAAATAGCTTTGTCAAACCAAAACCCAGAACCATTAAACCTATCAATCCGTTTTTCCCCCAATAGTCCGGGATAAATACCCGACGCTAGGTATTTCTACCATCAAAATGAATCCATCCCTCTATGGACAGAATAAATTATAATCTGTTAGCTTTACAATCTGTAGACAAAATCGATATCTCATACGGAATCATAGGAACCGTAAATAATGAACAATGCTCCATCCAATCCCCGGGTTCTTGTCGTGACGCCTGAAATTACCTATTTTCCAAAAGGGATGGGTAATATTTGCAACGGGTTAAATGCCAAAGCCGGAGGACTTGCAGATGTCTCTGCTGCTTTGATCAATGAGCTGTATAGCCAAGGTGCCGATGTCCATGTAGCCCTGCCGGATTACCGCTCGATTTTCGGCGGTCAATCGCCGCCAATGATCAGAAAGGAACTGAAAACCATAAGGGATAGTGTTCCGGGGGAAAGGATTCACCTGGCCCAAGACAGGGCTTTTTTCTATCTTAACCATATCTATTCGGGGGTTGAGTATGAAAATATAAGAATTTCACTGGCGTTTCAACGAGAAGTCATTAACCATATCGTTCCCTGGGTTCAACCGGATCTCATTCATTGCAATGACTGGATGACCGGTCTGATTCCGGCCATGGCCAGACAATTGGGTATCCCCTGTCTGTTTACCATCCACAATATCCATACGGTTAAAACCACGCTTTCCGAAATTGAGGACAGGGGTATCGACGGTGCGTCGTTCTGGCAAAACTTTTATTACGAGGATTTTCCATCCACTTATGAAAATACCAGAGATTCCATTCCGGTAGATTTTCTTACCAGCGGGGCTTTTGCCGCGCATTTCGTCAATATCATGAGTCCCACCTTCCTGAAGGAAATGGTCCAGGGCCGGCACGGTTTTGTAAAAAATTCCATGCAATGTGAACTGGCCAATAAAAATAACGCCGGATGTGCCGTGGGTATTCTAAACGCACCGGATCCTTCCTATAACCCGTCTAACGATAAAGCTTTGCATTGTAACTATTCCGCAAAAAACCATGTGAGTGGGAAAAAGACCAATAAACGCATCCTGCAAAAAAGATTGGGTTTAATGCATGACCCACAGGCCCCTGTTTTTTTCTGGCCTTCTCGTTTGGATCCGGTTCAAAAGGGATGCCAGTTGCTGTCTGAGATTCTTTATAACGTGGTTTCTCGCTACCTGGAACAAAATTTAGAGATCGTTTTTGTGGCAGACGGGGAGTTCCAAAAGCATTTTAAACATATTGTTCAGTTCCATAATTTGTCAGATCGAGTGGCCGTATGCAGCTTCAATGAACGGTTGGCGCGTCTGGCCTACGGGGCTTCGGATTTTGTAATGATGCCGTCGAGTTTTGAACCGTGCGGCCTTCCGCAGATGATCGGCGCTATTTATGGGGCGCTTCCGGTGGCCCACGATACCGGCGGGATTCATGATACGGTTGCCCACCTGGACGTTGACAACAATACGGGAAACGGTTTTCTGTTTAACACATTCGATCCCGGAGGATTGTCCTGGGCTATTGATCAAGCCATGCAATTTTACCGGCTGCCCGCAAAAGAAAAGCAAAAGCAGGTCAAACGGATTATGATGCAAGGCGCCGCTGCATTTAATCATAAGGTGACCGCGCAGAATTACATAAATCTTTATGAGAAAATGTTACAGCGGCCGCTGGTTTACCGGCAGAATACACAACTCCATGGAATAAAAAACAGTTCCGGTAAAAAACCACCTAATGAACAAAAAATTTCAGATGCCGAGTCCCTGGGGATCCCATCAGATGGTGCAGGTAGGCAGAAGATTATTCGTTTCTCGAAAAAAAAGCCGCACATTGAGGAACCGCAATCAAAATTGCTTCGAGTAAATGAATAACCCGGGCAAGCAAATGGATGGCAATAAACCTATCCATCTAATGGCCAAAGCAATATCTGCACCCCATCTTTTTATTAAAAAAAATCTTAAAATCAAACCAAAGAGTTGCGCAGTTCAAGGTAAAAAAAGGGTGTTGCTTTTAACATCCTTTTTTGTTAAAAATTTGTGCTTTCAGACTTGGGCTCACTTTATTATATAGAGATTTCAGTTGAAGATATCCATATCTCATTTCAAAAATTTTTTCCCCATTATCGCATTTTTAATTTTTGGCAGCGGTGCAGTCATTCTGTGGCAAAATCAAAACAGGCATGAACAAGAGCTTGTCTTGCGACACACCGAAACGTGTTCGGAGCAGATACGGATTCGTGTGGAAGGTCTGATGAACGCCCGCATGGCTTCTCTTGAAATATTGGCCGACAGATGGGTGGAAAGAACCCCGCCGGATTTCAGCCGGAAGCGTTTTCTTGAATTTGCCGAAAATTTTTACACCCATTACCCCGGTTTTACGGGGATCAATTGGATTGACCCCGGGGGGGTTGTTCGATGGGTCTTTCCCAGTGAAAGCAATGAACGTGTCATCGACAACATGGTCTATGAACGTCTGGATTTGCAGGTTAGGGATACATTTCAAAAGTCCGGGGAACATCTCAAATATATGGCCACTCCTTGTGCGGAACTTATTCAGGGAGGACTGGGTTTTCATACCTTCCGGCCGCTGGTTTATTCCGGCCGGGTGCAAGGTTATCTGAACGGTGTATTTCAGATCAAGCGAGTTATGGAAACCTGTCTGGCCAAAAATATACTCACGGACTTTTGGATCCGGATTTACGAAGCCGATCAACAGATTTATACCAATGAAGAACACAGTCATAGTAATCCGGAAAAGACTACCTTGCACGTCCTTCGAGAGATCCGTTTTCCCGGAAAAACCTGGCAATTGGAAGTTTTCCCCAAGGCTGCCCTTTATCCGCCCAAGGTGGTTCGGAACCTTGGGCTTCTGGCTTCCGGCATTTTTATCTCCGCAATCCTCTCGCTGCTCCTTCATTTTCTCAACCATCGAATGCAAATGTACCGGCAGGCCAGAGACCATGCCCTACATGAAGTCAGTGAACGAAAACGGGCCCAAGAGGCGTTAAAGAAAAATGAAAAGAAGTTGGAGGCCCTGCTTAGTGAACTTGCTGCCAAAAACGCGGAACTTGAAACCTTTGTATTCTCGGTCTCCCATGACCTAAAGACACCCATTGTTACCATTGAAGGATTCATGGGCGCTTTGCGTGAAGATTTTGGAAATCTGATCCCTGACGATTGCGAAAAATACCTGAATTATATCGGCGATGCGACCCAAAAGATGGAGCTTTTGATTAACGATTTGCTGGAACTCTCCCGAATCGGGCGGTTAACGGTAAAAAAGATCGAATTTCCTCTGGCCGATCTGATCCAAGAAGTTATTACAGCGCTTCAGCCTCAGATCGAGACAAAAGGTATTCAGATCACCGTTATGCAAGATCTGCCATGGGTTTATGGTGAAAAAAAGAGAATCATTCAGGTCATGGAGAACCTGTTATCCAATGCCATTAAATATATTGGCAAGGAAAACCCCTCCCCACGAATTGAGGTAGGCGTTCAAGAGCAGGATGGCCGGAAGGTGATCTTTGTCAGGGATAACGGAATCGGTATTGAAAAAATATATTTTGAAAAGATTTTCCAGGTGTTTCAGCGACTGCCGTCCGCAAAAAAGATTGAACAAGGAACCGGTGTGGGACTGGCTATCGTCAAACGGGTCATTGAATACCATGGCGGCAAGGTCTGGCTGGAATCCGAGCCGGGTAAAGGGACCACGTTTTTTTTCACCCTAAAAAACAAGGGGAATTGAACCTATGGATTACGAACCCTCAAACATTTTGCTTGTGGAAGATGAGGAGGCTCATGCGGAACTCACCAAACGGGCCATACGAAAGGCGGGAAATGCCAACCGGGTGGACATTGTTTCCAATGGAGAACAGGCCCTGGATTACCTATACAATCGTGACCCGTATGCGAATAAAGAAAAATATTCTGTTCCGGGATTGATTCTACTGGATATCAAGCTGCCGGGTATTGATGGGATAGACGTCCTGAAGACAATTAAGGAAGACGCCAATCTGAAGCGGATTCCGGTGATTATGCTCACCACCTCGGAACGGGAGGAGGACATTGTACGATCCTATGAGCATTATGCCAACAGCTACCTGACAAAACCCGTGGGTTTCAGGGCCTTTGAAGAAAAGATCGCCCAAGTTGATTTTTACTGGATGATTTTAAATAAGCCGCCCCTAGTTAAAGATTGAATCTTTCTGAAAACTAAGGGTTCTAAGAAGAAAAATTCCGGGAGTTTTAACCGTGGAAACGTTAACCGTCGTGATCATTGAAGACGAGGAAGCTCATTTCAGCCTTATGAAGCGAGCCATTGACCGGGAGTTTTCATCCGCTTCGGTGGCTCATTTTCATGATGCAATCACTTGTCTTGAACAGCTCGATCAAATCAATCCTACGGTTATCATAACGGATTATCTCATGCCCGGCATGAATGGTATTGAGTTTTTGGAAGTTTTAAATCAACAGAATATAGATGTTCCGGTTATTATGATTACCGGCCAGGGAGACGAAAACATTGCGGTACGCGCCATTAAATCCGGGGCCAAAGATTATTTGGTTAAGTCCGGGGACTTTTTTACCCTGCTGCCCAGTGTTATTGAGAGAGTGGTTCGCCAAAGGGATCTCAAGCAATCTCTGCATACATCCGAAAGACGATTCCAGGATCTGGCCGAAAGCACAATCAATTGGCTGTGGGAGATGGATGTGCAAGGCAAATATATCTATTCGAACCCCGTTGTAGAAATTTTATTAGGCTATCAACCTGATGAAGTGATTGGCAAATATTTCTATGATTTCTTCTCTGACCCACATAAAAAGGCATTAAAAGATAGAATCTTTCAAATTATGGGCAACGTAAAACCCATAAGGTCCTTTGATATTCATCTCATTCGAAAGGACGGACTTGAAGTCATCATGGAGATAAACGGGGTTCCGTTTTTTGATGACCAGGGAAACCTTTTGGGATACCGAGGTATTAGTCAGGATATTAGTGAACGCAAACGAGCTGAACTCCATATTCGCAATCTTTCCCAACAATTAATAAATGCGCAAGAAAATGAGCGCCAGATGATTTCCTACGAACTCCACGACAGGGTGGCTCAAGACCTTTCGTTTTCAAAAATAGAGTGTGACATGCTTTTAAAAAATCAGCCGGGGTTAGAATCGCATGTTAAGAAAAAATTACTGGAAATTTCAAACAACCTTCAAGGAGCCATCAACACCGTCCGAGATATCTCATATGATCTTCGTCCTCCGGTTTTGGCGGATATGGGCATTGCGGAGGCGCTTAAGATCTATTGTGAAGAGTTCTCTAAAAAAAACGGAGTGGAAATTGACTTTCAATCGGCCGGTTTACAATCGTTTCACCTGAATTCTAATATCGAAATCCATCTTTACCGTTTGGTTCAGGAAGGTCTGAACAATATTCGTAAGCATGCCAATGCGGCCCAGGTGAATATCATGCTGATGGGCGCATCTCCGAATATCATCCTTACCATTGAAGACAACGGCCAAGGATTTGATGTAAAAACTCGAGAGCTTGCATTAGGTAATGAGAAGCGCATGGGACTTCGAAGTATGAAAGAAAGGGTTAACTTGCTTGGGGGCCAAATAACGATAAACTCACGCCCAATGCAAGGCACTAAAATATTGATAAAAATTCCTTTTAAGAGGTAAAAAAGTGAGTCAAAAAAAGCGCATATTAATCATTGACGATCACCCTCTGTTTCGTGAAGGACTTAAGACGATCATCGGTCAAAACCCGAAATATGAAATAGTCGGCGAGGCAGGTACCGGGAATAACGGACTTCAAATGGTAAAAGAATTCAAGCCCGATCTGGTGTTGTTGGATATGGCTCTGCCGGATATAAAAGGTCTTGTGCTGATCGGTGATATTTTAAAAGTTTCCTCTAAAATACGGATATTGGTTGTGAGCATGCATTCCAAAATAGACTATATCGTAAAATCATTTCAGTCCGGCGCCAAGGGCTATTTGATAAAAGACTCGGCTGCGGATAAGCTCCTGGAGGGAATTGAATATGTGCTGAAAGGCCATTATTTTATGGATACGTCGGTTTCCCAAAAAGTAATAAACAAGCTGATTGGATTGCCGGAAAAGAAGATCGCTGTGACGGGAAGCAGCTACGACTTGCTGACCGCTCGCGAGCAGGAGGTCATGGTCCTGTTGGCCGAAGGCCTGTCTACCAGCCGGATTGCCGATAAACTTTTCATTAGCCCCAAAACGGTGGAAAACCACCGCCACAATATTATGCGCAAACTCAATCTGCATAGCATCGTCGAACTGACCCGATATGCGGCAAAGCTGGGGCTTATAGACATTGACTTGTGGAAAGAATAGTTGACGGATTCGTAAAAAGTCCAACTTCTGCTTTGTGCTGCATTTCGCAATCATTCAACGTACGATAAGTACGCCTCATGATTACAAAACTTGCGCGCCTTGAATTTGAACGTTTTACGAAACCGTCTAAATCGGACTTGTTACGAGTTCATCATAGTTGACTGCCCCACAAATTATATAACTTGTAGTAAATACAGGTTATTTAATGCCAACCTGTTAATGCCATCAGAGTGGAAGAATGGAATGCTAGAATATCGGGGATAAAGGCGGAAATAATTCATTTTAATTGTAAAAAACTCCTTCAAACCCATCATTTTTACCCAGTGAAACTTTTTTCTATTTCACCGGGGCCATTACTCCATAATCCCATTATTCCAATTGGGGCGAAGCCCCTAAATTCCTAATCAATACGTTCCGTCCTATCCTATCGGGAATATTCTCCCTGTTGTATAGGGGAATTTCCCTTCTGGGAAATTTTCTCAGAAAAAATGAACCTCCCCCCTTATGGACAAAATTAATAAAGCCGGTCATAAATATTTAACGATAACTTTCATTTACTAGAAGTGGTTTCAAAACTTTCCCTCAGGCCCAATTCCTGTGTTGGGCCGAGGGATTCAATACTTGAAATATTACATATATTCCTGCGTTTGAATCCCTCGGTCCGCCTTGACTTTGAACCTGATTGAAGGTTTTGAAACCACTTATAAACAAGAAATGGCCTGTTTTCATTGGATCTTTTTTTTAAAGAAATAGCTTGGACTCATGGCTTCAGAACCTAAAGGAAAGAGAAATGGATGATAGGATGTGGACTGACTCAAGGGAGAATTTGCCGGATATAACACATCTCATTCGAAGCGTTCAGCGTATTGAGGGAAATCCGGATTGTTTTGGCAAGTCGGACGGAAACTGTGACCGTTTGGACTGTGCCTGGCGTGAATGGTGCCTGAAAGAATCACAAAAAAGATCTGCCACGGACATAGGGGGGTGATCCACGGAAATGAATGCAAAAATGGGTATATGCCATCAGACTATTTTATTCTTGGAAAATACACGCCTATAAGGAATCTTTACCTAAGGATAAAGTGGAGGACAAAATGGTCAGCATCCTAATTGTGGATGAAAACAGGTTGTCGAATCGGGCAAAAAATTTAGATGCGTTAGCCTGGAAATGACATTGCCGAGATGACGGCGTTTTTGTTTGCCAAGCATCCTGAACTTTACAATCTGTAAAAAAGGCTGACACCCGTCACATATAAAATTCCATCATAATATTTCTAAAAAATAAAATTTTGTAATTATATCAATTTTTTAAATCTATACTTCGGGAGTATTTCGTTTTGGTATGGTTATTGCTCTAAAAAAATGGAAAGCATACGGCTGAAGGCATTGAGAAGTTAAAACAGTTTCTAATCTTAATAAACCTTACCAAAGAAAGGAGGAGCATTATGGTAGAAGTTAACGATTTTAAAAAATTGGATATATTTAATGTGTTTTCAGAAGATCAGTTGGCTGAACTGACTGGAATCACAGAAACAAAAAAATTCGATAAGGGGGCTCATGTTTACGAGAGGGGTAAGCGGGCCGATAACATTTTTGTGGTTATCCAAGGATTAGTCAGTTTGAATAGATTCGAACCCGGTGAAAAAGTAGGAATTTCTTTTGAGAAGCGGGAGAAAGGCGAACTTTTTGGTACGGCCTGCTTCATGGAGCCTCAGGAATATACACTAACGGCGGTTTGCATGGAAGACACAGAGGTGTTGGCAGTTGATGCAGACAAATTGCTCAAACTTTGTGAAGGCGATCCCGAACTGGGATATAAATTTTTAAAGGAGGTTGCCAAGATTTATTTCGAACGGTATAAAATCGCAAAAAGGCAAATTCATGAAATGGTCAAAGCGCCTACGATTATCACTGCGTTGCCGGGATAAATCGGCTGGTTGGAAGAAAAAATAATTACCTGAATCTTGCACCAGTCGGAGGCTTCCAGATGTACGGCGCTTAAGGGTGAAGGTTTGGTGTGCTACTTCGAACCCTTAATATCGAAAGCATATGGGAGCCTCAACATCTTCACACAGCGCTGTTCAACCCAACATGTCCCATAACTCAGAGCAAACGCATTTGAATCCCAATATAGAGATAACGCTTCACGACGGCGTGTATCTCTTTCCAACCGACTGAAACTTGTGCTTAAGCACCCGTAAGCCCGAACCGTGACAAAGTTATTAAGAACAATTCGTCGCTAAATTGTCCCATTAATTTTTTAAGTCCTAATTTCATTCGGCTTGGGCTAACGCGTGCTAAAGCCCTTTACACAGTCAGTCGGTTTCCAAGAGAAACACGCCGTCGCTAC
>JASFLX010000025.1:0-20730 GCA_050117895.1 Desulfobacterales bacterium
AAATTAAAATAAAAGATTGAAATCATTTGTAATAATGCATAGGGGAATTGCCTAGAGATCGGGATTTTTCCCTATAAAAATGAGCCTTTTATCTTATAGACATGTTTTGCATAAAATTTTATATTAATCAAAAATATTTTAAAAGCGCGGGAGGCTACATTTTTCGCGCTTGTGTGGGGTGGTTCTTCAATTGCGGAGAACCACTCTTTTAATTGGTTTCCATTCCGAAATGGCCCTTTTACGCAATCTCTGCGTCAATCTGCGGAATCACTTGTTCCCGCCGCAGGGCGGGACGCGGTGTTGCTTGATTTGACTCGGGGCGTCCATGCCCCCTCGCCCTGACGGGCGGCTATTCAGCCGTCCAATTCTGCTATCCTGCAGAATTGTCCTTGACCTTGCGAAAAATTGCTCATTTCTGTATTGGAAACTGTATTTGTACCAAATATAGATTTATGGTTGGGCACTAATTAAATTAAAGGAAAGGAGGCAGACATGAGTGGCAGTGTTTACAAAATCATAGAATTGGTTGGAACCAGTGATGTGTCCTGGGAAAAAGCTGCGGAAAATGCAGTTGCAAGAGCAACTCAAAGTCTACGTGATTTAAGAGTTGCGGAGATCACAAAACTGGATATGACGATTAGTGATGGTAAGGTCGTATCCTATCGTGCCAGAGTATCGCTTTCTTTTAAATACGAAGGTTCCTGATTTATCGTGATACTCCTTCCAAGACAATAATTTTTCGATAAATTTGGAAATCCTCCTCGCCCTGCCCGGCTGCCATAAGGTACACTCTAAACATGTGCCGGGCAGGGTAAGCCAACGAACTTGAAATCAGGAGTATATTCAAATGCCCAGAAAGCCAACCTATAAGGAATTGGAACAACGGGTAAAAAAGTTAGAAAAAGAAACCATCGGATGCAAACAGGTGGAAGAAGAGCTGAGGAGAAGCGAGGAAAAATATAAAACACTTACAACGAGCTCCCTTACCGGTATTTTCATTCACCAGGAGGGGAGGTTTGTATTTGTTAATGATAGATTTGCCAAGGTTCATGGTTATACAACAGAAGAATTACTGGGAATGGAATATAAGGCGTTGATTCACCCTGATGACAGGGAGGTTATTGCAGAAAGAGTGTCCAAAAGATTGAAAGGTGAATCTGTTCCGTATCAGTATGAGGTGCGAAGACTCAAAAAGGACGGGAAAACCATTTGGTGCGAAATGATTGCATCTGCCATCGAATATAGAGGAAAGCCGGCCATAATGGGAAATATAATGAACATTACCAAACGTAAACAGGCAGAAAAACATGTTCGCACCCTCACTCAACAACTGATGAAGGCCCAGGAAAACGAGCGCCAGCGGATTTCCCGTTATCTGCATGACAGCGTGGCACAAGACCTTTCCCTGCTGAAAATCGGTCTGGAAACGCTTTTTGACGGGCAACCTTCCGTATCCGTCAAGGTAAAACAAAAATCTTCGGAACTGTCAAAAATACTCAAAAGATCCATATCGGCAGTCAGAGATTTTGCTTATAATTTACACCCTCCCGGGCTGGACCAGTTGGGGTTGGTTCGAACGGTTTATCAATATTGTGAAGAATTTGCCGAGAAAAAGCATATAAACATTGATTTTTTCGCCGCCGGCATGGATGATCTAACCATTCCTTTTGACACGGAAATCAACTTGTACCGCCTGATACAGGAAGCGCTATGGAATATTAAAAAGCATGCCCATGCCAACAGCGTAACTCTCAAGATGGTTGCTTCTTTTCCATATATCATCCTGCGCATTGAGGATGATGGCAAAGGATTTGACATCAATGACCGGATGGCATCGGCGATCAAGGAGAAGCGGATGGGACTTCGAAGTATGGAGGAAAGGGTCGGTCTTTTAAACGGAAAAATGAAGATTCAATCCCGCCCAACCGAAGGAACAAAAATTTTTATTGAAGTTCCCTATAAGGAGAAAAATGGTTTCCGAAAAGAAGAGCATATTGATCATTGACGACCACCCGCTTTTCAGGGAAGGGCTTAAGTCCATTATAGAGCGGGATTCTCGTTTTGAGGTGGTTGGTGAAGCCGGAAATGGGCGGGAAGGGCTTCAAATGACAAAAAAACTCAAACCGGATATGATTATAGTGGACATATCCCTGCCGGATCGAAGCGGCATTCAATTGACCAGGGAAATCCGAACGCTTTTCTCCACAACACGCATTTTGATTGTCAGCATGCATTCTAAAATTGATTATATTGCCGAGGCATTTCAGGCCGGAGCGACCGGATATGTGGTTAAAGAGTCTGCATCGGAAAGGCTTGTTCAGGGGCTTGAATCCGTTGCAAAAGGCGATTATTTTTTGGACAGCTCGGTTTCACATACGGTGGTTGAAAATCTTATGAAATTTCCTTTAAAAGAGGCAAAAATTACGGATGCCGATTACAATACGTTAACGCCACGGGAGCAGGAGGTTATGCGCTTTCTGGCGGAGGGCTTGTCCAGCAAAAAAGTTGCTGAAAAACTTTTTATCAGCCCCAAGACCGTTGAAAACCATCGTGCCAACATTATGAATAAGCTCGGCCTTCACAATGCCATTGAATTAACCCGCTATGCTGCAAAGCTCGGCTTGATCGACGTTGATCTATGGAAAGAATAAAGGATCAACTTTTATCCCACTATTGCGGGACAAGTTCCCGTTCTTCAGGAATTTTGCCTATTAAAATGAGCCCTTCTCTCTATAGACAAAGCGAATTCCAACTTGATAATAATTTATAAAAATCGGTCGTCTCCTGATGTTATGAATACCTTAAGGTAGAGGAGGGAATATGATTTCTTCTCCATGTAAAAATTGTCCCAGAAAAGATCTGCCCAAGGAGGAGTGTGCCAAAAATTGTAAATTGCTGAAAGCGATACAGGACATTAATGTATCTACTGAAAAATGGAACGATGGAAGCGGAATAGATTATACCGAAGAATACAGTTATACGCTACCGCCTTCGATGGCACAAAGTTCCGCCTCGTTATTGACAATATTATGAAAAGTCCTCACAAAAACAACCGATTTAAAAGCATTCTTTTGTTTTATAAATCTATGATTTTTCTCCGTGGATAGAAATTCCGAGACATAAATTAACCGATATATGCCATTCAGAAAAGATCAAAAGCGTTGGACCGGCACTGGAAATCTGAAAGGGGACCAAGAGATAGTGACGGTAACATCCTCCAAGACAGGAACGGATGTTGAAAAAAAGAACTTCCTTGACATGACGGCCCTGATTAGAAGTATTCAGCGCGCTGAAGGTCATGCGGACTGTTTTCAAAAAGGAATTATCGATTGCGACCAGATCGACTGTAAGTGGCGTTCCTTCTGCCTGAAAGAGCAGCCTGTTAAATATTAAATACGGATTTAACTGGGCAAGCAAAAAGATGACGTTTATGGATAGACACTAGTTAGAAAGGAGGTATACAATGAAGGCAGGAATCTTTTTCACCGGCACAGGTCCCATTCTTCTTTTGACCACTTATGAATCTTTGAATGATTCAAAGCTAATTGAGAAGCTCGCTGTAAAAGGGGTAAAAAAGTTCATTGCTTATGAAATTTCTGAAGAAAAAGTAAAAGAAAAATATGGATTGCAATTTAAAACCATCATGAGTGATTTGCGTCAGACGGACGACTTGCGGGTTCTCGATTATGATGGACATCATATTTTCAATAGTATTTCGTTCAAAGAACTGGGAGAACCGGTATTTTATGAAGCTTAAGACGACTTGAAATTTGTCTGGCAGCAAGTATGGAATTCTTTATTGAAAACCGATTTGTTTTAAAGAACGAACCCTATCATTAAAAATCCAATAATTGGATACTTATTTGACCCCCTCCCATATGCCAGGAATAGGTATCGCAGACAAGTCAAGGGTTCGGAGTATTTTATGGCAAATGTACTTATTATAGATGACCAGGCGTGGGTAAAGGATCTATGTAGAGAAAGTCTGGCCGGTGAAGGATACAATGTTTCAACAACAGATGATGTAGAGTCTGTGATGAAAAACATATTATCGTTTAACCCCCATATTGTGCTCCTAAACCAATACTTAAAGCATGGATTCCTGGTATGGGATGTTTTAAAGGGCATTAAAATGCGACATCCAAATCTACCGGTACTTATCGTTACCGCCCACAGCACGCACCTGTTTAGTCCCCACCTTTCTCAAGCAGACGGCTATTTGGTTAAAAGCCATACGGCCGCCGATGAACTCAGGGAAAAGCTCTCCAATTTATTGCCTGACTCTTGAATATGAACGCCTCAGACTTGTGCAACATTCAGGTATTACAGCAGTTGCCTATCGTTCAAAACCATACAGAAATCACCTCTCCCATATAGCCCTTTCCTCCCCACAATAATGATGTCTTTTTCTTTGACACGCCAGTGCCGTTATTTTATACTGGTTTTTCTTTGAAAGAATATTATATTATTTATAAATCAAACAGTGACGCCCGATGGACAATTCAAATTGGGTCATCCAGGATCCCGCGCCGGGAACACGTATTATTATATTTAGAGGCGATACCCGGACATTTAAGCTCCTCCTTTCACATCCCGTAAAAGGAAATGCATGGCTTCGTACCAACATCGGCCATGCTCAAATTGCCCGGCAAGAAATCATCAAGAAAGTAGATAACGATGAGCCGCCGCTCGGTCGGGGCTGGTTTGACATCCCCATGCACCGGGTTGACGAGCAAAATTTTATGATTACCCTTCCTTTTTGTGAAGTGGGGCATTTTGAAGCCAAAAGTTTCTTTTTAAGTGAAAACCAGACCATCCCGGTGTGGCCGGAAGGTCCGAATGTCACCATCAACGTGGAACCGGCACACACATGCTGTTCAAACACCATTTATAATGCATTTGTCCGTCAGTTCGGTCCAAACAAGAACGGCGAGTTTCAATCCGGGGCAGATGAAGATTCGATCCGGTCTCTGGATAAAAACGGTTTTACGGTAATCCCGCCATCCGGAACCTTTCGTGATTTGATAGGAGAACTGGATTTCATTATTGGCGAGCTGGGATGCCGGATCATCCAGTTGCTTCCCATACATCCCACTCCCACCACCTATGCCCGTATGGGGCGGTTTGGAAGTCCGTATGCGTCACTCAGTTTTACCGCCGTGGATCCGGCTTTGGCCGAATTTGACCCCAGGGCAACTCCTCTCGATCAATTCATAGAGTTGATCGATGCAATCCATGAACGTCATGCCATGGTTTTTATAGACATTGCCATCAACCATACGGGCTGGGCCGCCGATCTTCATGAAACACACCCACAATGGCTTGCCCGGGACCCTGACGGAAAAATCAAGGTGCCCGGCGCCTGGGGAGTGGTCTGGGCAGACCTGACGACTCTCGATTACACCCAAAAAGACATGTGGCAATATATGGCCGATGTTTTTATTACATGGTGTCGGCGGGGAGTGGACGGATTCCGATGCGATGCGGGATATATGATTCCGGTTCCTGCCTGGAAGTATATTGTTGCCGCTGTCAGGGAGCAGTATCCGGATACAATTTTTCTTTTGGAAGGTCTGGGTGGAAAAGTTTCCGTAACCCGGGATATTCTGAACAAAGCCAATTTCAACTGGTCCTATTCGGAGCTTTTTCAAAACTATGACCGGAGCCAGATTGAAAACTATCTCCCGGGAGCCCATGAGATCTCCGTAAGTGACGGGATCGCGGTACATTTCGCTGAAACCCACGATAATATTCGTCTGGCCGCTCGATCTAAGGTCTTTGCTCGGATGCGGACGGCACTTTGTGCACTTTGTAGTTTTCAGGGCGGCTTTGGCTTTGCCAACGGGGTGGAATGGTATGCAACGGAAAAGATCATCGTCCATGAAGCAACTTCACTGAACTGGGGCGTTGAAAAAAATCAGGTGAAACATATCCGTCGCCTCAACACTTTGCTCAAAATACATCCGGCATTTCATGACCGAACGGAGCTGAAAATGGTCCAGCAGGGTGATGGAAATTTTATTGTCATATTACGACACCATGTGCCGTCAGGGAAAAAACTTCTTATTGTTGCAAATCTGGATGTTCGGCATCAAACGTTAGCATC
Source organism: Desulfobacterales bacterium (assembly GCA_050117895.1). Lineage (GTDB taxonomy): Bacteria > Desulfobacterota > Desulfobacteria > Desulfobacterales > UBA11574 > S5133MH16. The sequence goes on from JASFLX010000025.1 coordinate 6,107, forward strand.
CTGGAATCCTCAGGAAACAGGCATGGATGCATCTGCGTTTGTGGATCTTATCTCCAGCAAGAAAATAGCTATTGCCGAGTCTGACGGAAAACAGTCCTGTCTCCTGGATTCCGGTCGGGTTTTTTGTTTTACCGATGACCGAAATGATATTGATCTTGTGAGCAAGGTTGAATCTAAAAACGCATTATATCCGGAGCGCATTAAAAGACAGTGCCTCCGTGCCAAGGCCATGGACGTGCTGCATTTTTATAACGGCGCCCGGGATTTAGGCAAATTTGAACCGGATATGGCGTCGCGAAAGCTGGCGGAAAATCCCCTGGAGTACTGCCGCAGTCTTAATCCTTTCGGCAGTGAACCTCGGGTGATAACCTGGCAATGGCCCCGTGATAAAAAGCGAGAAGTCATGGTGCCTCCGGATCATTTTCTAATGGTTCGCGCCCACATACCTTTTCGCGCCAGGATCATGGACAAAAGCCGATGCCTGTACCATGAAGAAAGCCTGCAGTGCATGGACGGATCGTTTTTTGTGCTTTTTTCTCCCCTTCCTCCGCCCAAAACTCATCGCTCGGTTTCTCTGAAGTTGTCGGTATATACGCCTGGTGATACGCAACATTTTGACGGGCCGCTTCTTTTCCTTTCCCGGGCAAAGGATGCAACGGTGAAACGGATTTATTTCCGGACGGACCTGGATAGCCATTCCCCTCTTTTGCTCCAGACCAACGGACGCGGTGGCATGCTCCGGGCAGCCGTTTCCTGGGGAGAACTTGCCAGCAGGTATGATGCCCTTCTGGCAGCAAATATGGATCTTGAGATCCCTGAAGATCGGTGGGTAATGTTTACACGATGCCGGGCATGGCTGGTATATCAAGGCTATTCGCAGGAAATCTGCAATGACTGCTTTGATTCTTTTTGTTTCCAGTCCCGTGCCCGAGGCGTGTGGCGATATCAGGTGCCTATGGGCCAGGGGGAACACGTCTTTTTAACCTTATATGTGGAGATGATTCCCGGAGAAAATGCCATGCGTATGGTTTTTATCCGAGATTCAGCAAAAAGTCGGCAAGGAATGCTGGCCGATTGCGAGCCGGTCCGGCTCATCCTGCGTCCGGATATTGAAAGCCGCAATTTTCACGAGACCACCAAGGCATTTCAGGGACCGGAGCATCTCTGGCCCGGGGCTGTAAAATCGAATCCGGACGGCTTCACATTTGTGCCGGAGCAGGAACACCGGCTGAAGTTGAAGATTTCTGATGGGACTTTTGTATGGGAACCGGAGTGGCAATACATGGTACACCGACCAAAAGAGGGTGAGCGGGGTCTTGATCCGGATTCGGATCTGTTCAGTCCGGGCTATTTTTCTTCATTCTTAAAAGGAGGAGAATCCATAGCGCTGAGCGCCTCTATTACGGGTACACAAGATTCCTATTTTACGAATCAAAAATCCTGGCTCGTTGATACGGAAGCGGCTGTTTTTGAAAAAAGAAAATATTGCAAACCGGATGAGGCCTTACAAACCGTACTGGATGATTATGTGGTAAAAAGGAACGATTCGAATACCGTAATTGCCGGATATCCATGGTTTCTGGATTGGGGCCGGGATGCTTTGATTTTTGTGAGAGGGTTGATTGCGGCAGGAAAATTGGACCAGGCCCGTTCTATTCTAAAGCAGTTCGGGCAGTTTGAGAATAATGGGACGATCCCTAATATGATTCAGGGCAAAGATGCAGCAAACCGGAATACCTCTGACGCACCGCTATGGTTTTTTGTTGCATGTGCCGACTTGGTCCGTGTCGAAGGAAATGAAGAATTTCTTGATTCAAAATGTGGTGATCGAACCATTCGTGATATTATTTTTTCCATAGCCCATGCTTATGAAAAGGGAACGCCCAACGGTATCCGTATGGACCCGGAATCGTGTCTTATTTTCAGTCCGACCCATTTTACCTGGATGGACACCAATCACCCTGCGGGCACACCCCGGCAAGGCTATCCCATTGAAATCCAGGCACTCTGGTTTGCCGCACTATCCTTTTTATCACATATTGATCCTTCAGGGGAATCCGGCGATTGGGCGAAAAAGGCTTCCCGGGTTCAGACGTCGATTTCTATCCTCTTTTGGCTCGAAAAATCAGGTTACCTATCCGACTGTCTCCATACCGATTCGGGAGAACCTGCCGCACAGGCAGACCCCGATGATGCCCTGAGGCCAAACCAGCTTTTTGCGGTAACGCTTGGTGCTGTCTCCGACCCTAAAATTTGCCGTAAGATCGTTGCAGCGTGTGAGGAGCTGTTGGTCCCGGGAGCCCTTCGCAGTCTTGCGGACCGACCGGTGAGACGGCCAATTGCAATTTATCATAATGGAACAACGATTAACAATCCCCAACATCCTTACCAGGGGCAATATGCGGGAGAGGAAGATTTAAAACGTAAACCTGCATATCATAACGGTACTGCATGGACATGGCTGTTCCCCAGTTATTGTGAAGCATGGGTAAAAGCCTACGGCGATAAGGGAAAAAACACGGCGTTCTCATGGCTGGCAAGCAGTGCCCGTCTCGTATCCCAGGGGTGCGTAAGCCATGTGCCGGAAATCATGGATGGAGATTTTCCCCACAGGCCACGCGGCTGTGACGCACAGGCCTGGGGGGCAAGTGAAGTGGTGAGAGTATGGAAGCTGCTAAAAGCTTTGGATTGACTATTTGATAATAATTAAGTAGTGTCCATCCATAGATAGTCTTTTTGGCCAATCCGCCGGAGGCGGACAAGTCTCTGCGTTATGTTCAAAAAATAATCCTCGGAATATTAAACATATGCCTGCCTGCCCCGTAGGTCCGGCAGACCGTACCGGGGTGGTTATTTTTTTCACATGCCTTGATCTTGAACAAAAATCTTCATTTATGGATGGACACTATGTAGTTGAGTGGTTGACCCATGACCAACAATCAATGACAAAGGATAAATGAATATGAGTCTTTTACAAACTTTTCAGGTATTCCCTTCCATTCCGGAACCCCTTTCTTTTCTTCAGGTTTTAGCGCGTAACCTATGGTGGTGCTGGCATCTGGATGCCATTGAACTCTTTCGTCGCATAAGTCCCCGGCTCTGGGAAGCGTCCGGGCGCAATCCCATCGTATTTTTAACCTTAATTCCCCAAAAACAACTGGAGGAACTGTCAAAAGACGAAAGCTTTCTGGCTCATCAGCAGCGGGTGAAAAAAAGCTTTTTTAACGAGGTTTTAACCCCTGTGGATCCCAGCGAATCTTCATATGGGAAAGAGGGAACTATCGGATATTTTTCCATGGAATTCGGAATTCATGAAAGTGTTCCCCTATTTGCAGGAGGTCTCGGAGTCCTGGCCGGTGATCACTTAAAGGCGGCTTCCGACCTTACCCTTCCTTTAATAGGGGTAGGACTTCTCTACCGTCAGGGATATTTTCACCAGTTTCTGGATCAAGAGGGTTGGCAGCAGGAAGAATATCCGGTAACCGATCTTTTTCACCTGCCGGTGAAACGGGCAAGGGATCGTTCAGGAAATGAGATAAACATCTCTATCGCCGGTCCAGACATCGAAATCCGGGCCTCTGTCTGGGAGATTATGGTGGGACGAATTCCTCTTTATCTTCTTGATGCCAATTTACCGGAAAATCCCCCGGAGATTCGGGAAATAACCTCTCGACTGTATGCCGGTGATCCAAAGACCCGGCTGGCCCAGGAGGTACTATTGGGAATCGGCGGAATGCGTGCTCTTGAAGCCATGGGAATCTATCCGACCGTATGCCACATGAATGAAGGTCATTGTGCCTTTGTTACCCTGGAGCGGCTTGCCCAGACGATTTCCTCATACAACGTCAATCTTGAGACGGCAAAGGAGATTGTTTCACGAACCACGGTCTTTACTACCCATACGCCGGTGGCCGCCGGGCACGATGAGTTTCCCGTGGACCTTGTAAAACCGTATCTTAGTTCTTTGGCCGACAGACTCGGAATAAGCGTTGCCGAGATTTTATCGTGGGGACAACCCATAGGGTCCGGGCCGGACACCACCCTTTCCATGTTCGTTTTAGGATTGCGAATGGCTCAATACTGTAATGGTGTCAGCGAATTACACGGCAAGGTTGCCAGGCGCATGTGGGCCCATGTCTGGCCTGGCAGGCCTGAAGATGAAGTTCCCATCACCCATATAACCAACGGGATACATATTCCTTCGTGGATTTCTGTAGAGAACGCCCTGCTGTTTGAACGCTATCTTGGACCGGATTGGCATTTGGACGTGGGCAACCCGGAAATCGTCAAACGTATCGACGATATTTATGATGAGGAATTATGGCGTGCCCGCGAAATGAGCCGTAGCCGCCTTATTCGCCATTGCCGCACGCTGATGATAAAGCAATACAAGCGCCGTAATGCCCCTAAAGCAATGATGCAGGATGCGGAATCAGTTCTGGACCGGGATATATTGACCATTGTTTTTGCCCGTCGTTTTGCGGCGTATAAGCGAGCCAATCTTTTACTTAAAGATCCGGAGCGTTTTGAAGCAATCATTGCCTCAAAGACAAATCCGGTTCAGTTTGTCTTTGCAGGCAAAGCCCATCCTAAAGATAACGAAGGCAAGGAACTGATCAAGCGTCTTGTCCAGTTTGCCCGCAGACCCAGGGTGCGCCACCGAATTGCCTTTTTAGAAGACTACGACATCCGTATTGCACGGCACCTGGTTCAGGGTGCGGATGTGTGGCTCAATACTCCCAGACGGCCCTTTGAAGCATGCGGTACATCCGGTATAAAAGCTGCCGCAAATGGAGTTTTAAATGTAAGTATCCTCGATGGCTGGTGGTGTGAAGGATATGCTGAAGAAAGAGGCTGGCGGATCGGAGACGGGGAGGAATATACGGATACGGCCTACCAGGATACCGTGGAGAGTCAAGCCCTTTATAATGTGCTGGAAAACGAGGTCATTCCATGCTTTTATGAAAGAAAGAATGGGGATGCTCCGGACCAATGGATCAAAATGATGAAAGAATCAATGAAGATGGCGATGCTGCAATTTTGCGCCCGTATAATGGTGGACAACTATGAAAAGAAATTTTATCACCCCGTCGCAAAACGCTTTGCGTATTTGACTGCAGATAATGCCAAGGAAGCCGTGATTCTTTCCGCCCAGCATAAACGACTCAGCTCCCAGTGGGGAAAAATCCGGATAGAACACCCTGTACGAAAAGTTGAGGGTCCGTTCCTGGTGGGAGATAGCTTTGAAGTAACAGCGGTTGTGAACCTGGGAGAACTTGATCCTGGGGAGGTAGAAGTTGAACTCTATTACGGGAACCTGAAGACGGTGGATAGTCTTGCTGACAGCCAATCTGAAAAAATGACCGTGAAGGAAAACCGCGGGAATGGGGAGTGTCTTTACGAATGCACCATAACCTGTGGCGCTTCAGGTCGATATGGTTTCACTGTCAGGGTTATACCCAGGGGAGATGACCGGATCAAATTTGTACCCGGGCTCATTACATGGGCTTAGGGATTGAAAATATAAGATTGATGATTGAAAATTTTAAATCCTTTTGGGTTCCGATTTGTCCGGTATAGGAGCTGACCATGGCACATCCACAGAGCAATCCCCGTATTCTCGTTGTAACTCCCGAGATAACGTATTTGCCGGATCGTATGGGAGGCCTGGCCTCTTTTTTTACCGCCAAAGCAGGGGGACTTGCCGACGTCTCGGCTGCACTGATTAGTGCCCTGTTTGAACAGGGAGCGGACGTGCACGTCGCCATTCCGGATTACCGCTCCATTTTCAGTAACGGATTGGCCCCTGTTTTAAAAAAAGAGCTCAATAAAATTCAGCGCAAAATGCCCGATGATCGAATCCATCTGGCGGAAGACAGGGCCTTTTATTACATCAACCGCGTATATTCTGCCTACGGAGAGGAAAACATTAAACTCGCCCTGGCTTTTCAGCGTGAGGTGATCAATCACATCGTCCCTCAAGTCCAACCGGACCTGATTCACTGCAATGATTGGATGACCGGTATCATTCCGGCCATGGCCAGGCAAATGGAAATTCCATGTCTTTTTACCATTCACAATGTACACACCATAAAGACAACGCTGGCATACATCGAAGATAGGGGAATCGATGGCGCGTATTTTTGGCAACATTTGTATTACGAAAACATGGCCACGAGTTATGAAGACATACGGGATACCAACCCGGTGGACTTGCTCACCAGTGGAATTTTTGCCGCTCATTTTGTGAATATTGTCAGCCCGACATTCCTGTTGGAAGTCGTCAAGGGGCAGCATGATTTTGTAGAACCTCCCATACAACGGGAACTGGCCAATAAATATCATGCCGGGTGTGCCGTTGGAATATTGAATGCGCCGGATCCCTCCTTTAATCCTTCTTCAGATAAACATCTCAAGCAAAATTACGGTCCGGAGAACTATTTTTTGGGTAAACGTGTAAACAAGTTGTTTTTACAGGAAAAATTGGGCCTGATTAAAGACGAAAAAGCACCCGTCTTCTTCTGGCCATCCCGTCTTGATCCGGCTCAGAAGGGATGCCAGTTGTTAGACAAAATATTTTACAAGGTAATTTCCAAATACTGGAACCAGAATCTTCAGGTCATCTTTGTTGCCAATGGCGATTATCAAATGGTATTCAGAGACATTGTGAATTATCACGGATTTCAGAAACGCGTAGCCATCTGCGATTTTGATAACGGGCTGGAACATCAGGCTTACGGGGCTTCAGATTTTATCCTGATGCCGTCAAGTTTTGAACCGTGCGGCCTTCCGCAAATGATAGCCCCGCTATACGGCAGTCTTCCGGTAGCCCATGATACCGGCGGGATCCATGATACGATTAATGATCTGGATGTTGAAAACAATTCCGGTAATGGGTTCCTGTTTAATACTTTTAATGCCAATGGGCTTTTCTGGGCCATCAACCAGGCCATGAAGTTTTATAATCTGCCCGATAGTATAAAGGCAAAGCAAATCAAACGGGTCATGACCGAAAGTACGGCCAATTTTACCCATGTTGCAACGGCTCGACAGTATATCGAGCTTTATGAAAAGATGCTGCGGCGGCCACTGATTTTGAACAAACCGTCGGATAGCTCAAGCGAATCATAAACTAAAAACACCAAGAAAAGACTCACGATGTGTGAAACCTCAGGTGATCCAAAAAGTTCGGGTCAAGACAATCATATCCAAACCCTTCTCGAACGTTTTTTATCCCGAGACTCGTATCTGACCCCATATAAAAAAACCATTCGCCGGCGCTTGTTGAAAACCGTCGAAACAGAATCGCGCTTGACCCAGGGTAAAAGGAGCCTATCGGACTTCGCCGCCGGCCACGAATATTTTGGATTGCATTTCCGAAACGGTGAATGGGTGTTTCGAGAGTGGGCGCCGAATGCCAGCCGGATCTATCTGGTTGGCGATATGACGAACTGGACAGAGAAAAAAGACTTTGCGCTGCACCGGATCACCCAAGAGGGTCATTGGGAAATTTGTTTGTCTCAAGACAAATTGAAACACGGCGATCATTATCGACTACGTATTCACTGGCCCGGTGGTGAAGGCGATCGTATCCCTGCTTATTGCCGTCGCGTTGTACAGGACCCTGAAACGCTGATTTTTAACGCCCAGGTCTGGTCCCCGCCGGATCCGTATCAATGGAAATGTATGGATTTTCAGTCTTTATCGGACCCGATATTGGTTTACGAAGCCCATGTGGGTATGGCCCAGGAAGAGGAAAAAATCGGCTCTTATAGAGAATTTACCACACAAATCCTTCCGCGGATTGTTGCGACAGGGTATAATACACTGCAATTGATGGCCATTCAGGAACATCCTTACTACGGTTCTTTTGGCTACCAGGTTTCGAGCTTTTTTGCAGCTTCGTCCCGGTTCGGGACACCGGAGGAGTTCAAAGAGCTTGTGGATACCGCTCATGATTCCGGTCTGAAGGTAATTATAGACCTGGTTCATTCACACGGGGTTTCCAACGAGGTGGAGGGTCTGAGCAGATTCGACGGCACACGGTATCAATACTTTCATGAAGGGCCACGGGGTATACACCACGCCTGGGATTCCAGGTGTTTTGACTACAAAAAGTATCAGGTGCTTCACTTTCTTCTTTCCAACTGCCGTTTCTGGCTGGATGAATATCGTTTGGACGGCTTCCGTTTTGACGGAGTGACCAGTATGCTTTACATGGATCACGGCTTGGAAAAAGCTTTTACTTCCTACGACGACTATTTTAACGACAACGTGGACGAAGATGCCCTTACCTATCTGACCCTGGCCAACAAACTGATCCATGATGTGCGCCCGGATGCGGTTACCATCGCCGAGGATATCAGCGGAATGCCCGGGCTGGCTGTCCCGATTTCATCCGGCGGCGTTGGATTTGATTATCGTTTCGCCATGGGAGTGCCCGACAACTGGATACGACTTGTCAAAGATGCTGCGGATGAGGAATGGCACATGGGACATCTTTGGCATGAACTGACCAACCGGAGAAGGGATGAAAGGACCATCAGTTACACCGAGTCCCACGATCAGGCCCTGGTGGGCGATAAGACGATTATTTTCCGTCTCATTGATGCGGGTATGTATGATCACATGCAGGTGGGTGATGATAATCTTACCGTGGCCCGCGGAATGGCTCTGCACAAAATGATCCGGCTCATCACCCTGGCCACGGCAGGTAATGGCTATCTCAATTTCATGGGTAATGAATTCGGACATCCCGAATGGATCGACTTTCCAAGGAAAGGGAATAACTGGTCTTACAGATATGCCCGGCGCCAATGGCATCTAATGGATGACGAAAACCTGAAATATCAATTTCTTGCCCGTTTTGATCGAGACATGATATCTCTATCCAGAGATTATAAACTTCTGGAATCAAAAGAGATACACCTTGTTCACGAGCACTCGGACAATAAAATTATTATTTTTGAAAGAGCAGGGCTTCTATTCAACTTCAACTTTCATCCCGAACGCTCGTATTCGGATTATCGCTTCGAAGTGCCGCCTGGAAAATACCGTATGATTTTCAGCAGTGACGCGCCGGAATATGGGGGGCATAACCGTTTACACCCGAACCAATATCATCTGACTCTGTTCGACACTTCAATGGAACGGCCATGCAATCTGCTCAGCCTATATCTCCCCAACCGAACGGCACTGGTTCTTGAACCTGTCGCCTCTGCTTGTAATGATTTGGGACATTCTTAAAGAATAAAGGGTCCACGATTAGAAGGCGAAGCTTTGGATTACCCCTGAAATGAAATATATTTTAAAAAATTTAGCCATTGGCAATTTTGAAGATGCCCAAGATCCCCCTGTTGGGATTGATACACTATTGTGTGTCGCTCAAGAAATAGATCTTTCTCACGTAAGGTGTCTTTATTATAAAGTCCCTATAGTAGATATGCAGCCGATACCTGAAGATCAACTTAAAGAAGCAGTCGTTTTTATTAGAGATCATATCAAAGACCATAAAATAATGGTATATTGTAATGCCGGCGTGGGGCGCTCTCCATCAGTGGTTGTTGCCTATCTTGCCTGTGTCCAAGGTTATGGTTATGGGGATGCAGTGGAGTTTGTTGCGGCTAAAAAGCCCTATATGTCAACATTGCCGAATCTGATATTGAGTATTGAACGGTTAAAAGAAATGATCTCAAAATAGAACAAAGGATACGGTGTTTTGGGTATGAATTTATCTCAGATGCAGAACAAGATACATATCGGAACCTCCGGATGGAACTATGATCACTGGAAAGAAGTGTTTTATGAGAAGGGCTGTCCCAAGTCCGATTGGTTGAAATTCTATTCAAAACACTTTAACAGTGTTGAAGTGAACGCGACCTTCTACCGATCCATGTCTCACAAAACTTACGAAACCTGGAGGGAAAAAACACCGAATGGGTTTATTTGGTCGGTCAAAGCCAACCGTTACCTTACCCATATCAAAAGACTAAAAGATATCGCTGAAGCCTTAAAAAGATTTTTTGGCGAGTTGTCAGGATTACAAGAAAAACTTGGGGCCATTCTTTTCCAGCTCCCGCCCACACTGACCTTTGAAAAGGAAGTTTTCGAAGCGTTTTGCAGCCATATTCCAAGAAATAAGTGCGTCACTATAGAGGCAAGACACCCGAGCTGGTTGGAAGATAAGGCCCTATCTTCTCTGAAAAAACATAACATTGCTTGGTGTATTTCAGATACTGCGGGACGTTTTCCCTATCTTGAAGCGATAACATCCAACTTTATCTATATCCGTTTGCATGGATCAAGAAAACTATATGTGTCCGAATATTCAGAAAACGAAATGAGTAACTGGGCTGAAAAGATAAAAAAATGGGATGTGGACACTTATGTTTACTTTGACAACGATGCGATGGGGCATGCACCTAAAAATGCTCTTATGCTCAAAGACCTTCTGAGTCCCTGAACGGTTAAAATCTATCTTATCCGTTTTTCTCCCGATTTCTTGGGATAAACTCCCGCTCTTTAGGGTCCCCACCATAAAAATGAAGCCTTCCCTCTATGGACAGAGTGAAGGACACTCTGCTAATTAAACTCATAACAAGAATAAAATTTAAAGGAGATATGCAATGGCTGCAAATTTTCAAATATTGTTTTATAAAACCAGAGACAGTCTTCATCTAAAACTGAATGGTGATTTTGACGGAACTTCGGCATTTGAATTGATCAATATTATAAATGATCATGGAGCCAATTTTTATCAAATCTTTATTGATACGAATGATCTTAGGACCATTTATGCATTTGGCAGAAATGTGTTGCAAAAGAACTTTGGCGCTTTAAAAAAACTCAGCAACCTAATTATTATCGGAGAAAATGAACGCTATTTAGCACAAAACTAGAAGCCAATATCCAGATGGGTGTAGCGGGTTGAGGATCATTCATTCAAACCGCCTCTTCAATTTTTATAATGACCCCTTACTCATTTATCTTCCCACCGGAACGGTAAAGAATTCCAACCGCCTGAATGTGAGCGTAGAATGATATATTCTGTTAACCATAAACATTATGGCACTGAAAAAAACTATTTGATTTCAGTACGGGATAACTTCCTATATCTTTAGGATACTTTCCTATAAAAATAAGAACTTTATCCTATAGACTTATTTTTTTAAATTTGTAATAAGTTCTTTATTATAAAGTTATATGGTTATCTATAATTTTTATGATTAAACAAAAATTGAAAGTCCAAATTCAAAATGATATATAACCTTTTAGAATAAAATAGAAATAAGATCATAACAGCCAATTTCAGGGGGTAACCCTATGTGATAGATAAAGGCTCATATACAGTTTAAAAACTGTAAAAAAATATGGGCCTTTTTGTTATTTATCTGTTGAAAATCAATACCTGATAAAGAATCAAACTGGAATGACTATGGGCAAACGATTTAAAAAAAACGAATCAGAAGCCGCCCTGCAGACCGAAAAATTCTTCGAGACGTTGCTAAATACCTCGGCCGACGGTATCGTGATTACGGACTCGACGAATATTATTATCGTAGTCAATGAGACATTTTGCAACTTTTTCGGACGACAGTGGCGGGATGTCGTTGAGACCCGCATGTTCAGCTGGCTTGAACAACTTGATGCCCATGCTTTGAATCGTTGGTCTGAGCTGGAAAAGAAGGTTCATCTCGATGGTTTTTGCCGTAATGCCGACTTCCGGATCACCACACGGGACAAAGTGAGCCGTTTCAGTGTCAATGCTTCTCTTCTCGAACGAATTGCAGATGAGGAGCCGGGTGTTATCATCAGCATCTGGCGCGACGTTACAGAGCGTGAGCATGTAGACGTGGCCTTGCGAAAGAAGACCTATGATCTTGGCATAAGGGTCAAGGAACTCAACTGTCTTTATGGTATTACCAATCTTGTTGAGCAGAAGGATCTTTCGTTGGAGGAGATACTTCAGGGGACCGTTAATCTTATTCCCTGCTCATGGCAATATCCGGAAATCACTTGTGCACAAATAATTATATACGGGAGAGAATGGAAAACCAAAAATTTCCGGAAGACAATTTGGAAGCAGTCCTGCGACATTGAAGTGCATGGTGAACCGAGCGGTGTTTTGGAGGTTTATTACCTTGAAAAAAATCCGGAAATTGATGAGGGTCCTTTCCTTAAAGAAGAAAGAAATTTGATCAATGCTATTGCCGGGTTAACGGGAAGAATTGTCGAACGGAAACAAGGAGAGGAAGCGCTGAGAACAAGCGAAAGGAAATACCGAACCCTTCTGGAAATTACATCGGAAGGATGCTGGCTCATAAATCCCGATCTCAAAACGATCGAAGTCAACGCGGCTCTTTGCAAAATGCTTGGCTACAGTCAAGATGAGATGCTCGGCAAAACCCCTTTTGACTTCGTTGATGATGAGAACCGAAAGATTTTTATCGAGCAGACCTCAAAGATATCCGTCACTGCCCATCGCAGTTATGAAATTACTTTGAAAAAAAAGAACGGTGAAGACCTGGCAACATATTTTAATGCCACCACAATCAGGGATGAATCGGGCGAGGTAAAGGGTTCCTTTGCATTTATTACTGATATTACCGAAAAAAAGCGGGCGGAGGAGTCACTGAGAAAAAGCGAAGAGCAATATCGCAACATTTTTAAAAATATTCAGGATGTTTATTATGAAGTAACCCTTGATGGAATAATTATAGAAACCAGCCCTTCGATAGAAGATGTTTCGCTCTACAAAAGAGAAGAGGTCATAGGAAAATCATTAACCGATATATATGTTGATCCGAAAAATAGAGATGAATTTCTAAAAGAGCTTCTGAAAAATGGAAAAGTCACTGACTATGAAGTGCTTCTGATAGATAAAGACGGCTCTCAAACCTATTGTTCGATAACGGCAAAGCTGGTAGGAGATAAGCATGGTAATCCTGTAAAAATTATCGGCTCTTTGCGTAATATCAGCGAGCGAAAACGGATGGAAGAATCACTTCGCCAGAGCGAATCTCAGAAAGGAGCAATTCTTGACGCATCCATTGACAGGATTCGTTATATTGATAAGGACATGAAAATCATTTGGGCAAATCAAACAACAGCCAGGGAGCTTAATATACCTCCCGAAGACTTGGTCGGCCATACCTGTTATGAAATCTTCGTTGGTCGAGATACACCCTGTAACGGATGCCCCACCGTAATCGCTCGGGATACGGGTAAAATCGAACGGGCGATTATGTATCAACCTGAAGTAAAGGGGATGAAAGGGGAAAGTTATTGGGATACTTACTGCGTGCCCATTAAAAATGGTGCGGGTGACATTGAAAGCTTCATTCAGGTTGCCAGAAATATCACTGACCAAAAATTGGCTGAAAAACATATTTATATCCTCACCCAGGAGCTTATGAAGACCCAGGAAACTGAGCGTCAGAAGATTTCTTATTACCTTCATGACCACATGGCGCAAAATCTTTCTGCCTTAATAATCGACTGCGAAACGATTCTTGAGAACCAGCCGTCTATAGATTCTGAGATCCGACAGAAAGTTTCCAAAATATCAAGAGCGCTTCGGGGATGCATTAAAGACATCCGGGATCTCTCATATGATTTATTACCACCGGCTCTTGATGAAATGGGGCTTGTAAAGACCCTTGTTCAGTATTGTCATGATTTTTCTGAGGAGAATGGAATAAACGTTGACTTTCATTCTGCCGGCATGAAGAAGTTAAAGTTGGATTTTGATACCGAAATCAACCTGTATCGCCTGATACAAGAAGGGCTCACCAATATTAAAAAGCACGCTGACGCTGATCATGTGACCATCAAACTGGTTGCAGCTTTCCCTGATATTATTCTTCGTATTGAAGATAACGGTAAGGGGTTTAATGTTGAGAAACGAATGGCAACGCTAACAAAAGAAAAACGAATGGGAATTCATAGCATGGTGCAAAGAGCTAAATTGCTTCATGGTGAAATGGAGATTCAATCAAAGCCGATGCAGGGCACAGAGATCTGTATTCGGATTCCATATAAAGACAATAATAGTGGCCCAAAAGAAAACCATATTGATAATAGACGATCAACTCCTTAGGTCAAATTTTTTTGCATAAACCTAATATCCACAGCACCATAGAGCTGGTTCGATATGCCGCAAGGTTGGGAATTATCGATGTGGATCTGTGGAAAGCATAAGTTCGCCCACAAAAACCTATCTTACAATATTACTCTCGATTGGGCGGGATAAATTCCCTTCCCACAACTTCTCAAACAGACGAGGTGATTACAAGAAACTCGTTAAATATATTATCTTACTTGTAAAGCCATTAAAAAATGTATCGTAAAAACTGTTTGGATTTCCTATCTAATCAGAATCCCTTGACTTTTTTAAACCAGGCTTTTATTGGTGTAATAAAAACAACATCATGGAGGATCAGATGAACACGCTGGATCTTATAGAGGCTCTGCGGAATGAAACCGACCTAACAAAATCAGAAGCAGAAGCGGTAGTGAAGCTGTTTTTTAAAGAAATTGTCAACACACTTGCAAAAGGTGACCGGGTTGAAATCCGTGGATTATGTTCTTTTTCTGTCAAGGAATACAAAGCGTATACGGGTAGG
>JASFLX010000026.1:0-20599 GCA_050117895.1 Desulfobacterales bacterium
GGAATGTGCATATCAGCAATGACAAGTCTGCCTTGAGGACGTAACACCCGATAGGCTTCCGAAAGAGATTGTTCTTTCAGATCAAGAGGGACATGGTGGAAAAAAAGGCTTGATACGACTGCGTCAAAGGATGCGTTTTCAAAAGGTAGGTCTTCGGCGGCTGCAACTTCGAAGCGGCACCTTTCGCCTTCTCGCTTTTTTCTGGCAACACCAATCATTTTGGCTGCGGCATCAATTCCTAGAGAAACGCCACCGGTTTTGGCATCAAGCTTGTCGGCAATCATCCGAGTCAGCACACCGGTACCACAACCTAAATCAATGACTCTGTCTGTTGTTTTAAGTTCAAGCAGTGAAACAATATGTCGATCATAGTCAGCCTGCTTTCCCAGCATAAGGATAGGTTCAAAAAAATCATAGACCAAAGCGGCATGGTCCAGAGTTCTACCACGTGTTTTAATTGAATCAATTTTCATTTAAATTTGCTTTAATTATATTATTTTGATTAGTTAGACGCTAAAGTTCTATCCTTTTGATTTTTTGAAATATCTATCTTTGAATTCCCAAAATCTTGACTCCATATGAAAGCTTTCAAAGCCAATATCAAATAATATTGTTTTTTTTGATGAAAAAGCAACTGGTATTTTTTCCATAATATTGATTTTTCCCGCCAACATTGTAACCGATCAATCTACAACGAGATCAAAACTGGATGCGACAGGAATAGTTGCCGTATTTGTGGTAATGTCTTGGTTCTTAGTGGGCGGCCTCAAATTATTTTACATTGACAAATCAACTCTTTACTCGACTCATTTTATCCAAGCAAATTCGGTAACGATGCTAAAAACCGTTAGTTGATACCTGAATCTTGCACGAGTCGGAGGCTTTCATATGCCCCGATAGCGGGATTTCCGCTTCGCTCCAACAAGGCACTTAAGGGTGAAGTCATAGTGAACTATTACGAACCCTTAATAATCCGCCAAAGGCGGACAAGCGCAGCTCGAAGATCCCGCTGAAAGCGGGGAGATGAAAGCCCCCGGCTCGCTCTTTGGGTGAAAATTAATGAATAAAAAAAATCATCATCCGATTTACCATTTGGGTAAAATGTATGATTCTATGATTTTGTTTAAACCCGCTCTAATTAAGAATTATAAAGATTTTCGTTAATTTTCATGCAAGGTATTAATCAATCTGTCTGCAACCAATTCAGGCACTTGCTGAGGACCTGGTTCTGAACATCCATTTGAGTCCGTGGATCGGATTTGAGCAATTTGAATGAATGATCCCCACCGTCAATTATATTCAAATCCCATTGGCATACCAGCTTATCCAGAACGCCATTGAGTTGGCTGAGATCACATAATGAATCTCTGGTGCCCGCAAAAAACAGTACCGGATTTTTTATATCATACAGATGGGCATCCCTTAGCTTATCCTTTTTACCCGGCGCATGCAAAGGATATCCCAGGAATATCAGACCATCCACATCCATCAGTCTTTGAGCCACCATTTGGGAAGCCACACGACCTCCCATGGATTTACCAACGGCGATGATCTTATCGATTTTGTTCGTATAACCGGTTTTCAGAAAATCATATGCGCACAACCATGTTTGAATCAGCTTCCCTTGCGAATCCGGCCTTTTTTTTTCCTTTTCTTTGTATGGGAAATTGAATCTTAACGTGATGAAGCCATGTTCGGCAAGTCCCTCGGATACGGAAACCAGCAAGGGGTGATTCATATCGTTGCCCGCACCATGGGCAAATATCAATCCCGTCTTGCTGTTCGTATTCAAAGTTTCAGGGGCTGAAACAACCGCGGATACAACCTCATCATCAACTTTTATTTTGATTTTCTTTGATTCCATAATTCTAATGCGCCATACCGGATGGTTTCTTTGGGCACCGATCAATCAACGATGTCCACGATCTGTGTTTTTATGGAACTTCCACGGATATGGAGTAATGCCAGCGACGCCGAAGAATTCCGGCGAGGCTGTGCGGCACTGCCGGGATTTACAAAGAGCACGCCTTTGTGTTCCGTAACAGAAGGATAATGGAGATGGCCAAAAATTACGGCGTTAAAATTAGCCTCCGACGGGGCGATATCCAACTTGTTAATATCATGAATGATATACAGCAGGGCATCACCCACCTGGATGGCCTCCGTTTCAGGAAGTTCCTTTAAACTTTTCTTCATATCCATGTTGCCCCGGACAGCCACGACCGGAGCGATGGCTTGCAGTTCATCCATAACTCCGGTATTGTCAATGTCTCCGGCATGAATAATCAGATCAACACCGTGAAGGGCCTTTACGGCGGCCGGCAGTAAAAGACCATGAGTGTCCGAAATGACCCCTACAACAACATTCTCCTTGTTTTGGAAATATACCGACACAAGAACTTTTCCCGTTATTTAATACGATGTTCTATATTTGTCGTAATTCCAGTGTTCCGCTTCCCGTTGCGGTTAAAAAAAACTAACATACTATTTTCCAATAAAAAAGGCCAGGTTTTATCCCGGCCTTTAAATTTTTGGCTCCCCAGCACGGACTCGAACCGCGGACCCAGTGGTTAACAGCCACTTGCTCTGCCAACTGAGCTACTGGGGATCAATTGGAGCCTTTCTCTGTAATAAAAAAATAAATCCCGGTCAAGGAAAAATTTATTTAATTTTTTTTTGTTTTGGCTATTGCCGGTTAATGGTTTGACTGGTAAGAACATATTATGTGGCATAAAAATTTCGTCAAGAGTTGTTTGCTTGTTATAGGGTTTATCGCCATTTTTCAGATCTGTGTCTCCTGTGCGGTCACGTCGAAAAACCGGTATTTTAAAGCTGAAGAATGCTATTATGACCTTCGAAAAAATCCGGAAACTCAAAAATACAGATACAACTGGCTGCGCTGTATAAAAAGGTTTCAGGAAGTTTACAAACAAGACCCATCAGATCCCTGGGCACCGGCGGGCATGTATATGTCCGGGAAGCTTTATGGAGAACTTTACGAACGATCACATCGAAGGTCTGATAAACATGAGGCCATAGATGTTTTCAGGCGGGTTATAAAACGTTATCCCAAAAGCCGTTACCGGGCAAAAGCGGCGGCGGCGATAGGTGCCCTTGAAAAAAACGCATCAAAAAGAGCCACTCGAGCAAGCCAGACGAAAAAAAAATATATCCCGGCAATGCCTCAGGCCCCCTTGAGTACCCGAAAAACCGTTGACGCCAGAACCACCGTAACCGGACTGCGTTACTGGTCTAATCCGACCTACACCCGAGTTGTTATTGACGCCAGCCGGGAAACATCGTTTACCCACAGACTTCTCAAAAAAGATCCTGCCATTAATAAGCCTCAGCGTTTGTATGTCGATTTGAAAAACAGCAGACGGGGGAAAAACATAGAAAAATTTATACCCATCAACGATAATTTACTCAGGGATGTGCGCGCCGGTCAGTATACGCCCCATGTAGTTCGGGTTGTGGTCGATATCAAGTCTATTGAAACCTATAAAATTTTTTCACTCAAGCATCCGTTCAGAGTGGTCCTGGATCTTTCAGGAGATTCCATGGTTGCTGGATCCACTGCAAAATCTCAAAAAAAAGCAACGGCAACGACAACCCAAAAGCGTGCAAAAAGGGTTGCAGCCAAACGACCGCAGCGTGACCGCCCGCTGATCGTTATTGATCCTGGCCACGGCGGACATGATTTTGGATCTTCCGGCTATTTAAAACAAGTATATGAAAAAGATATTACTTTCCAAATTGCCGGACGGCTTGCCAAAAAAATCCGGAACAAACTTGCATACGAGGTTCTCATGACCCGGAATAGTGACGCCTATCTAACACTTGAAGAACGGACGGCAATAGCAAACACAAAAAATGCAGACCTTTTTATATCCATACATGCCAATGACTCCGTAAATAAAAGCACATACGGAATTGAAACCTATTTTCTGAATTTAGCGACAGATAATTCTGAAATCACTGTCGCGGCCCGTGAAAATGCCACTTCAACAAAGAACATCAGTGATTTGCAAACCATTTTAACAGATATTATGCAAAACACGAAAATTGATGAATCCAGCCTCCTGGCAAGTTATATACAGGATTCTTCGTGTAATTACCTAACACCAATGTACACTCATATCAAAGACAGAGGGGTTAAAAAGGCGCCTTTTTATGTGCTTCTGGGTGCACGAATGCCCGCTATATTGATAGAAGCTTCTTTTATCAGCAATCCCAGAGAATGCAAACGGTTGACCAGGGCAAGGTACCAGGAACATTTGTGCGAGGGGATATTAGACGGCATACAAAAATATGTCGAGAAATCAAGAATGGCCTCGTAATTCAAACCCTACCCGATATTGGGCACGAGAGCCCATTTGATCACCCAGAATCCAGTGGCAGAATCTTTATCCAGGCAAACAATACCGCTGTTTTGAAATTTAAAGACCGGCCTTTCCATGGATCCTGTGATTAGAAAAGACGTCATCCTTTCCATAAAAGGCAGGTGACCGACAAGCATACGATTGGCCGTAGAGTCTATTTTTTCGGCAAAAGCGCCTACATCATCTATAGGATTCAGCCCGCTGCTTTCTTGTATCCCTTGTTCAGGCTTTAGGACGGATTCAAAGATTTCAGCGGTCTGGCGAGCCCTGGTTTTACCGCTGTGAGTGATGCCCGACACAAGAACGTTGTATCCTTTGGCCACTTTTGCAATACGCTTTGTTTCAGCGACACCCTCTTGTGAAAGACCCTTTTTCGGATCTTCATCCTTGGGCAAACTCTTCCCGTGCTGAACCAGAAAAAGTGCCATGGTACGCTCCCTCCTTAACCATTAATTGGTGACCATCTACGAATCTATATTGGGCATAAACTAAGTTTTTGTTTTCTTATCACGCAGCGCTGCATGAGCGGCGGCGAGCCGTGCCACGGGTATCCGGAAAGGGGAGCACGAAACATACGTTAATCCCAGCTCATGGCACAACTGAATAGATTGAGGATCACCGCCGTGTTCGCCACAAATACCGCATTCCAGGTCGGGTCTTACGGCCCGTCCTTTTTCAACTGCCATTTTCATGAGCAGGCCCACGCCGTCCCGGTCGATAACCGCAAAAGGATTATCCGGCAGGATTTCTTTTTCCATGTATTCAATCAAAAACCCGGCTTCAGCATCGTCTCTGGATATTCCGAAGGTTGTCTGGGTCAAATCATTGGTTCCAAAAGATATAAAGGCGGCATATTCGGCGATCTGATCGCAGGTCAGCGCAGCACGCGGGATTTCGATCATTGTTCCGAACTTGTAATCCGGCTCAATCCCTTGTTCCTCCATAACCTTTTTAGCTTCGGACTCGAGGACCCCCTGCTGAATCTTTAGTTCGTTAACATGGCTGGTTAGCGGGATCATCACCTCCGGATGCACGTCTATACCCTCTTTGGCCACCATGCACGCGGCCTCAAAGATGGCACGCACTTGCATAGTGGTCAGTTCCGGAATGTGAATCCCCAGGCGCACACCACGCAGGCCCAGCATGGGATTGGATTCATGCAGACTCTCGACCCGCTTGAGAATTTGTTCTTCTTTGGTGATTTGAGCCAACAGCTTATTAATTTCCTCAAGATTGCTGGCCTCTTTCAGACGAATCTTACAGTCGGTCAAATCTCGCATCAGGTCCACATGGTTGGGTAAAAATTCGTGCAACGGCGGATCGATCAGGCGAATAATGACCGGCAGACCGTCCATCACACGGAAAAGACCGGCAAAGTCATCCCGCTGAAAGGGAAGCAGCGCATCAAGTGCCTCGCGCCGTTCACTGGGTAAATCCGTCATAATCATCTTCTGAACAAAAGGGAGTCGCTCGGCCTCAAAAAACATGTGCTCTGTCCGACACAGGCCGATCCCTTCTGCACCATAATCCCGTGCGCGCTGGGCGTCGGTCGGATAGTCGGCGTTGGTCCAGACGCCCAGTTGGCGAAACTCATCCGCCCAGGATAGTATCTTCATCAGCCACGGGTCCTTAATGTCGGGAACCATGGTCTTGAGCTTACCCAAGTAAAGTTCACCCGTGGTGCCGTCAATGGAGATCCAGTCACCTTCTTTGATAATCTGATCGTTCACGCTCATCTGGCGATGGGCCATATCTATTTCAAGGGCCGAAACGCCCACGACGGCCGGCTTGCCAAACTGCCGGGCAACCAAAGCAGCATGGCTGGTTCTCCCCCCCCGGCTGGTGAGAATTCCCTGAGCAGCCAGCATGCCGTGTACGTCGTCCGGACGGGTTTCAGGGCGTACCATGATGACGTCTTTGCCTTCTTCTTTGGCCCATGCTTCAGCGATATCAGCGTCAAGGGCAACCACTCCAAAAGCTGCGCCCGGCGAAACATTAAGCCCGGTGGCCAGCATTCCACCGGTTGCTTTGGCCTTTTTGATGGCTTCCCGATCAAACTGCGGGTGAAGGAAAAAGTCAACCTGCTCCGGAGAAACACGCATAACCGCTTCCTCGCGCGTAATCAAACCTTCTTCCACCATATCAACCGCTATACGAACAGCGGCCTGGGCTGTACGCTTGCCGTCGCGCGTCTGCAGCATCCAAAGCTTACTCTTTTCAATGGTAAACTCCACATCTTGCATCTCACGATAGTGCTTCTCCAGCTTCCGGGTGATTTGCTCGAATTCGTCATAGGCCGTGGGCATCTCCTCTTTGAGTTTTGCAATGTCATCCGTCAGTCGTATACCGGCAACCACGTCTTCACCCTGTGCATTGGTAAGATAATCGCCTTCTATGTGATTTTCTCCGGTAGTGCCGTTGCGCGTCAAGGCAACACCGGTAGCACTGTCGTTGCCCATGTTGCCAAAAACCATGGTCTGGATACTGACCGCCGTGCCCAAATCATGTGGAATACCCGCAGCATTGCGATAGTCAACCGCTCGCTTACCGTTCCAGCTCTTAAAAACAGCTTCGGTGGCCAAAATGAGCTGCTCATTTGGGTCGGTTGGAAAATTGCGGTTTGCATATCGTCTGAAAATCGATTTAAATTTGTTAGTTACGTCCTTCCAGGCATCGGCTGTCAACTCTGTGTCGGTTTTTACGCCTGCTTTACGCCGGGCTTGGGTAATGACTTCCTCAAAAGCCTCATCAGGTGCACCCATTACCACACTGCCGAACATCTGCACCAAGCGGCGATAAGAATCATAAACAAACCGTTCATCGCCGGTCAATTCCACCATTCCCTCGGCGGTTTGGTCGTTAAGACCGATGTTGAGCACTGTGTCCATCATACCCGGCATGGAGAACTTGCCACCGCTGCGGCATGAAATCAATAATGGGTTCTTTGGGTCACCGAATTTCTTACCGGTGGCAGCTTCGACAGTCTGCATGGCCTTTCCTATCTGATCCCTCAGCCCCTCTGGAAAGTTGCCACCTGCCGCAAGATAGGCATTGCAAGCCTCGGTCGTTACGGTAAAACCGGGGGGAACCGGCATATCAATACGTACCATTTCCGCTAAATTGGCTCCCTTGCCGCCCAATAATCCCCGCACGTTTTCCCAATCACCGCCCACATGATCTTCTGCTTCTTCAACTTCACCAAAAAGATATACCCATTTATTTGTCATTTTGAAGCACCTCTCTATAAATTAAAGATTGAAATAAGAATAAGGCAAGTGTAAAAAATAAGATATTCTGAATATCATTCATTTTAAGCAAAAGTCGCTTTACTGTCAACGGAAAAGGTAAAAACTTATAAGACTGATTTCATCATCAAATAGTGTCTATCCATAAATCTATATTGGGAAAAAATAAGTTTCCAATGCAGAAATGAGCAATTTTTCGAAAGGTCAAGGAAATCAAGGAATTACGCGTCCCGCCCTGCGGCGGGAACAAGTGATTCCGCGGATTGACCCCAGAGAAATATGCGCTGCATTTCACAGAGCAGGCGCAGAGATTGCGGAAAAGGGACATTTTTGGATGGAAACCAACTAGTGTCCATCCAGAAATGGTAGATTTTGGTTTCCGGCAAGGCCCGGGCGAGTTTTCAACCGCAGACATAGCGCGCTATTTCGAGGATTGAAAACGAGCGAGAACGCCGCCGGAGGCCGAAAGATGCCGTTTATGGATGGGCACTAACTAAGGGGCAGAATTGTGAATATTATAGAAGCCATCAGAATGCGAAAGAGCATCAGAGACTTTAAGCCCGACCCGGTGTCGAAAACCATTTTGAGTCAAATCCTGGAAATAGCCTCCCGTGCCCCGTCAGCAGAGAATAGCCAGCCATGGGAATTTACCATTATAGCAGGGAAGGTTCTTAATAATATCAGAAAAGCCAATATTGAAAAGCTTAAGGCCGGGGCGCCTCCCCATCCCGACCTTCACACCCAAGGTTGGCCTCCGGGAAGCGTGTATCGACGACGTCAGATTGAAATCGCCAAACAGATTTTTAAACTCATGGAAATACCCAGAAATGATAAGGAGAAAAGGGACCGATGGATGGAACGAGGGTTCCGATATTTTAATGCACCGGCAGTTATCATTATCTCGGTTGATCAATTGCTGCACTACCCCAGGCCTTTATTCGATATCGGTGCGGTAACGCAGAACATCTGCCTGGCTGCACTGAGCTATGGTCTGGGCACCTGTATTGCCAATCAGGGCATAACGTATCCCCAGGTGTTGCACAAACATGCAGGCATACCGAAATCAAAGCGCACGATGATTTCTATTGCCATCGGTTATCCTAATCTGGATTCTCCCGCCAATAAAGTGGTAAGTCATCGTGAGCCCATAGAAAACATTACAACATGGTGCGGTTTTGATGAGAAAAAATCCGGTTAACACCGGGTCCACCCACACTCCATGTTGGAGCAAACCATACAGCCTTCGGCCCGATGAATCGGTGCACCGCAATCCGGGCAGCAAATATCTTTGATTTTTGGCGTATGATGCTCGTTAAAATGAATGTCTGCATCTTCAATTCGTTTTGCAACTTCACGGTACAATTCCGCATTCTCTATGGCAACCTCAAGGGCTTTGCCCATTCCGGCCGCACAACTGTTTACTTCCACATCTTTTCCTGAAGAAATTGCCTTTGTACAGGCCGGACAATGAATAGATTTCATGGATCGAATGATCTTTTCAGTAGACACGCCGGCCCGGAGACAGTAAGATAAAAGCACGCCCAGTGCCTTGGTGTTCGCGGCGCAGCCGCCGCCAACGGTTCTGATAAAAACTTCCACCACTCCGTCTTTGTCAAAATGAGGATCGACATAGAGTTTGCCGCAGGCTGTTTTCATTTTGAGACTCGGCCCAGTGGTCGCCCGGGGGCGATGTTTGAGTTCTCCTCTATCTAATTTAGCTGCTTTTTCAGGTTCTACCTTTTCCTTTTTTTTATACAAAGCCTGAACATCACGGGAACCGTCCCGGTAAAATGTGATCCCTTTGCATCCCATTTCCCATGCTTTGAAAAAGGCTTGAGAAATCTCGGATTTATCGGTGTTGTAGGGAGCATTGATGGTTTTTGAAACGCTGGAGTCAACGCCGTTGTTCTGAAATGCAGCCTGTATCTTAATGTGTTCCTCAACGGAAACATCATTGGTGGTAACAAAAAAATCCGGCAAGGATTCGGTTGCCTTTTTTTCATACCATTCCCGAACCACATCAGGAACCATGTTTAGCTTTTCTCCCTCCAGACACTCCTTGGTATAATTAAATGCAAAGTTTGGTTCACACCCCGACGAACAGTTTGCAATCAGTGAAATCGTACCGGTGGGGGCAACGGTTGTCAGCGTACCGTTGCGTCTTTTGGGAATGGAAAACTCATATTCATCATAAACCGGCGCCGCACCTTTTTCATTGCCCAATTCAATGGAAATTTCA
The DNA here is from genome assembly GCA_050117895.1 of Desulfobacterales bacterium. Taxonomy (GTDB): domain Bacteria; phylum Desulfobacterota; class Desulfobacteria; order Desulfobacterales; family UBA11574; genus S5133MH16. The sequence goes on from JASFLX010000026.1 coordinate 9,867, forward strand.
TTGGCAATATTGTAAATAAAGGTCATTATTTCTTTGGCCAAATTGACAGACTCATGGGATCCGTATCGAATGTGAAGCTTGATACACATGTCGGCAAAGCCCATGATCCCCAAGCCGATCTGTCTGGTTTTTAAGGTCATTTTTTCGATTTCCGCAATAGGATAATTATTGACGGTGATTACCGAATCGAGAAAACGTACGCCAATCAGGGCGGTTTTACGCAGTTTTTCCCAATCTATTTTTGCTTTTCCTTTTACCCAATCACCACTGACCATCTGAGAAAGATTTATGGATCCAAGATTACAAGAGCTGTAAGGCAACAGCGGTTGCTCTCCGCATGGGTTTGTGGCCTCAATTTTACCCATTGGACGCAAGGGATTGTTTCTGTTAATGGTATCTAAAAAGACAATACCCGGCTCCCCGTTTCTCCAGGCGCCGTCAACCATTGTTTCCCAAATCTCCCGTGCAGAGAGGGTTTTGTAAATTGTGTCATTAAAAACCAGATCATAATCTCTGTCATTCTCAACATCTTTCATAAAAGCATCCGTGACGCCCACAGACAAATTGAAATTCTTCAGCTCTCCCTCCAGAATCTTGGCGGTCAAGAAACTCTCAATATCAGGATGATCAACCCGCAGTATCCCCATATTGGCGCCATCTCGGGTGCCTCCTTGTTTTATGATATCTCCGATGGTGAAATCGAAGATTTCTATGAAAGAGAGCGGGCCTGAAGCCATTCCTCCGGTGGAAGTAATCCGGTCCCCTTTGGGTCGAAGGTTTGAAAAGCTCATACCGGTTCCACCTCCGTGCGCCTGTACGTCCACGGCGTCAGAAAGTGTTTTAAAAATACTTCTTCGACTATCTTCCATGGGAAGAACAAAACATGCGCTTCCACACCCTTGATTTCTGCCAAAATTTCGCAAAGTGGGGCTGTTGGGTAAAAAATCCAGATCCATCATAATTTTTTTATATTCTTTCTTCCATGTTGCACGTGCTTCGGGATTTTCTTCGGCGCCTGCCACTTTATGCGCGACCCGGTCACACAATTTTTCCCAGGTTTCACCTTTAGCAAAATATCTTTTTTGTAATATTTTTAGTGCGTTTTCTGCAATTTGCATTTTATTTTTATCTCCTCAACCTTCATGGACAATGAACTCGTAAAAAGGCTTTTGCCTACTACAGAGTGAACCAAACTGACTTTTTACAAAAGCGTCAAAGAAAAGGAATGGGCTTACCGGTACGATATGCCAGAGCCTGGCAGGTAGCGATCAACTGTCCATCCTTATCCGTTACCTTGATATCATAACCGGCCGTCTTCTTAGTCCGGCTGACTTGCCGGGCTTGGGCTCGCAAAAGCTTTCCCGGTTTGGGACTGGACACATAGGTTACGCTCACGTTTAAAGCCACCGCCACGGTCCCCTCTGTCTGACCGGCTGCCTCAAATGCCTCGTCGATCAAGCCAAAAATGACTCCGCCGTGTGCTCTACCGTAAATATTGTCCATGGCTTGTGGATTATAGATCATCTCCACCACGGAATATCCAAGCTCCAACTCCACAAGTTCCATTCTCAAAGCCCGTGCAAACGGCTCTTTTTCAACTGCTCGATAGATTGCCTCTTTTACGGTTTGATCCATGGTCCATTTCCATCTATGGTTTCAAAATTGATAGATTCATCATTTAGACTATTATATTTTTTATAATAGCAAAAAGCCGGTTGTTGGGCAAATAAATAAGGCAGGATCATTTTTGATCCTGCCTTATTTCCCTTGAAATGTTTTATTATTTGTTTCAAGGCGTTATCCGTTTCGGTTGAGTCATCAGGTTTTCTTCTTTTTAACTTCATACATTCTCGTATCGGCTCTATGTATGAAATCTTCAGGGCTATCTCCTTCAGTGGCCATGGTAACACCAGCGCTTACAGTTATATTTACATCTCCGGTATCGTTAGAAAAAAACCGTTTTTTTTTGAAGTTTTCTCTAAAGTTCAAAATTTTCTCTTGAGCCATTTCCTCATTCATACCCGGAATGACAACAGCAAACTCATCTCCTCCATACCGTGCAATGAAATCATCTTTTCGAAAGGTTTCCTTCAGGCACTGGGCCACCTTTTGCAATACTTTATCTCCGGCAACGTGACCTAACGTATCATTGATCCATTTAAAATTATCCACATCAAAAAGCACCAATGATAACGCCCTTTTCTCTTTGTTGAACTCCGTCAGAGAATTTTTTACATTCACATCAAAAGCACTGCGGTTGTATAGACCCGTGAGTCCGTCTTTTGTGGCTGCCGATTGGAAATGTTCCGCCTTTTTAGCCAGAATAAGGGCATCTTTTTCCGCTTCTGTAATCTTCTTTTTAAGTTTATCGATATTTTCCTGGGCTTTTCGAGCTTTTCGGATTTCTTCCTCTTTTCTTTTCGACATCAGCTGCTTTATTTTGGTCAGCTTTTCAATGACAGCACCCTTTATTTCATCGATGGTAGTATGGAGGCTAAACGAGTCGGCTATTGAACCGACTTGATGATTAACCTTTATCTCAAACCGCTCAATCTCTTTTATGTTCTCATCTCCACCAATGTCTCTCGTCAATGTTTTTTCCAGCTCTTTAACATGTCCCAGGAGCATAATAAACGTATTGTTGATATATGTGAAATCTTCCGAGATCTTGCGTTTCAGTCCTGTAATAAAACCTAAAAACGAGGCGGTTGCATTCTCTAACTCCATTTGTGCCATGTCTTTATGGCACTTCAGATGAATGGACTCGGCTTGTATTTTTAGTTGGTCGGTTACCGGGTAAAAATCATCGAGAAGAACAATCATTATTTTCTTTACAATTCTGCATGACTGGAGTAAACGATCTTTTAATTCATTCAGATGACTCAGGGTTCCCTCATCAAGCCCTTTTTTAGTCTCTTCCGCAAAGATCTTGCTCCTAAGCTTTTCAACCTCATTTTCAATCCGGTCAATAGGTAACGCCTGATCCGTGTTAACCATCTCTTTTACGGTCCGGTATTCTTCTGAAAACGCCTCATGCATGGCAATCACCGTACCGAAGGAATTAATGACCTTTAATAGACACTTCTTTTCCTCATGTCTAAGTTGTTCCATATTCAAACAATCCTTCTTTAACCGCTCAATTTCAGCTGTTACCTTATCATCCATAACTCAATCTTTCCTTATACGTTGTGCCTGGGGTGATTAAAATTGCCCATAATATGGCTTTAAAAAATATCCCATATTTATTCCTTCCCGTATGCCTGGTTTCAGGTGCCAGGTTTCAGGTGGCAGCGCCTCTGTTCATCATTCCTGACACCTGACACCTTAAGATATGGAACAAAAATGGGATTAAAATTCCATCTTTATACACGGCGATTTTCACCACCCCACGTTGTGCCTATATGAAAAAACAGACTATTTTTTCAAAAGCTCCATTACTTTTTGAACAATGTTTTCAGGTGTAAAGCCATACTGTTTCATTACGGTTCCACCCGGTGCGGAAGCACCAAACTCGCTTATCCCAATGACGGCACCCCTGTTTCCAACATAACGTTCCCATCCCATGGGAGAACCGGCTTCTATGGCAAGACGTACGGTGACATCCGGTAAAAGCACACGGTCTTTATACTCCTGAGGAATTCGTTCGAAAAGTTCCCAACTTGGCATGCTTACCACCCGGGCGGCAATATTTTTCAAAGCAAGACGCTTTTGGGCTTCAAGGGCAATATGCACTTCCGAACCTGTGGCAATCAGGATAATATCGGGCTTGCCCTCGCAATCCGCCAGGATATACGCCCCGTTATCCAGCCCGTTTTCTGTAGTGTCTCGGTTTAATACCGGAAGTTTCTGTCGACTTAGAATCAGAGCGACCGGACCTCTTGTGTTTTTTACGGCATGACGCCATGCCTGGACGGTTTCAGAAGCATCCGCAGGGCGTATAACCGTAAGGCCTGGAATTGCGCGCAGGCTGGCGAGCTGCTCAACGGGCTGGTGGGTCGGGCCGTCTTCGCCGACCGCGATACTGTCATGAGTAAAGACATATATCATCGGCAGGTTCATAAGGCTGGCTGCGCGAATTGCCGGCCGCATATAGTCGGCAAAAACAAGGAATGTTCCACCATAAGGTCGCAGGCCATTGTGCAGGAACATGCCGGACATTATTCCTGCCATGGCATGTTCCCGGACACCGAAACGAATATTGCGCCCATCATATGTATGGTTTTGAAATTCATGGGAAATGTCCATATATGTTTTGTTGGAAGGAGCCAGATCCGCAGAACCGCCGATAAGTGTGGGGATTTTATCTGCAATGGCATTCAGAACCTTTCCTGATGCCGCACGGGTTGCAATGGGACCGTCGGCAACGGAAAATTGGGGCATTTTCTCATCCCATCCGGGTGTCAAAAAACCGCTCATGGCATCAACCCATTGTTTTGCCAGATCCGGATATTCTTTGCTGTAGGCCAGATAGTTTTCCTGCCACACGGCTTCGGCTTCTTTTCCTACTTCGACACATTTTCTGAATCTACTCAACGCCTGCTCGGATATAAAAAAAGAAGGTTCTTCAGGAACACCCAGAACTTTTTTCGTCAAACGGACTTCTTCTTCACCAAGCGGTGCGCCGTGGGCATCGGCGGTATCCTGTTTATTGGGACTTCCAAAAGCAATTTGGGTTCGCAAGACAATGAGTGACGGGCGTTCGGTCTCGGCTTTGGCTTTCTGGAGGGCATTGAAAATGGCATGGGTATCATTCCCATCATCAACTTTCAGAATATGCCAGTTATAGGCCTTAAAACGCAGGGCAACGTCTTCGGTAAAGGTTATTTCGGTACTCCCTTCAATTGAAATTTTATTGTCATCGTAAATGCAAATGAGTCTGCCAAGGCCCAGATGCCCGGCAAGAGATGCGGCTTCAGAAGATATCCCTTCCATCATGTCTCCGTCTCCGCACATCATATATGTGAAATGGTCGACAATTTCATATCCTTTATGGTTAAACCGGGCTGCAAGGTGCCGTTCTGCCATCGCCATACCCACGGCATTGGCAAAGCCTTGGCCCAGTGGACCGGTTGTGGTTTCCACTCCGGGAGTATGGCCGAATTCAGGATGGCCCGGTGTCTTACTGCCCCACTGACGAAAATTTTTTATCTCATCAAGAGTTACATCGTAACCCGTAAGATGAAGCAGGCTGTAAAGAAGCATTGAGGCATGCCCGGCTGAAAGCACAAATCGATCCCTGTCCAGCCATCCGGGATTTTTGGGATTGTGTTTCATCACCCGAGTCCATAGGACATAACCTGCAGGAGCAAGACCCATTGGCGCACCGGGATGTCCGGAGTTAGCCTTTTGAACCGCATCCATGGAAAGAGTGCGAACGGTATTGATACATATCTCATCGATTTTTGCCCGGCTTTCAGACAAGCCCTGATTCATGATAGGTTTCTCCTTTTTTTAAATGATCGTATCATTTTAGTGTTATTAACAACGAGTCCAACACCCATTCCGGTGATTCTTCTCTGTGCCGGTCATTATCTTAATGCGATATTTTTTTCAACAGGATAAACGGATACAAATTATTTAAAAAGCTCTCAAATGTTCCGGTTTCAACGCTATGTTACCTGATAAAGCCTCGTCAATAAGACTTAGCGTCATGGCTTTGTCTTTTGGCAGACGTGCCTTTATGGGGAGGTAATTTGACGCGTGATTTGCATGGAAAAGCCCCTTGGAAAGTTCCGTAGCGGCAATCATATTTTTCAGTTCAACCAGCATTTCATTAGGTTCAAGAAGGGTAAAATCTCCGGATACATAATCCTGATAAAGCGGCGTACCGGGGATGAGCATAAGGCTCAGTGCGCCAATATACTCGGGATCTATGGCTGAAAGTACACGGCCGGTTTCTCGGGCATGAATTGTTGAGCGTGTTTTGCCCGCAATGCCTAACAATACGGTAATGGAGAGCTTCATCCCTGCCGCCCTCACTTTTTTCCCCATTTGGATCATTTGTTCTGATGTTGCGCCCTTTCTGATTTTATGTAACGTAACATCGTCTCCGGTTTCGAGGCCTAAGTAGACAATACCCAGGCCATGGGCTTTTAACGTTTTAAGTTCATCAAGGGTTTTCATTGTCAAACTTTTGGCATTGGCATAGACGCCAACCCTTGTGACCCAGGGAAGCTGCTTCTCAATTTCTAAAAGAATGTTCAGCAACCTTTTCTGAGGAACAATTAACGCATCTCCATCGCAAAGAAATACACGGCGCTGGCGTTTGCAGAAGTTTGCTGCAAAAGCGATATCCTCCATAATCATGGAATCTGCTTTTATACGGAACGGCTCCCCCTTGTATGCCCCACAAAATGTGCACTTGTTCCTGGAACACCCGACGGTTATCTGCAGCAAAATGCTGTTGGCTTCGCTGGGCGGCCGAATGATATTTCCCTCATAATGCAATACGAATTCTCCTAAACCCCAATAAATAATGTTGGAGTTTTACCCTAAATCGAAGCGGTTATGCAACCATTTTTCCTAATAATGAGCAATTTATTTTATTTAAGGGGTTACATTTATTAATTAAATTTGATACGGATAAGACATTAAAGAAATTAAGGACTTTTGTGTATGATACTTAATCTGGTCTATTTTGTTATCGGTCTGTTGATGCTCTATTATGGTGCCAACTGGCTTGTAAAAGGATCTTCAAGCTTGGCTCGCAATCTGGGTTTAACACCGCTGGTTATCGGTTTAACCGTCGTTGCATTCGGGACTTCGGCGCCCGAACTGTTTATCAGTGTGGTATCTTCGATAAAAGATAAAAGCATGATCGCCGTGGGAAACGTTGTGGGAAGTAACATTTGTAACATTGCTCTTGTTCTGGGTTTGGCCGCATGTATACATCCGATAACGAGCAATCGGTCGGTTTGCCGCCGGGATATTCCGATCATGCTCGGCATATCCGTATATCTTTTGCTGATCTCTTTTGACTCGAAAATTGGAAGGCTTGAAGGTGCGTCGCTTTTCGGTGGAATTATCTTATATACATGGTTCAATTATTATATTGCCGTTAAAGAATCCCGACGGGACGTAAAAAGCGAAAGTGTTGCTTACGCACATGCCGTGGAAAAAATCGAATATGTAACTTCAAAAACCCGTCAGGTTGTATGTATCACGGCGGGAATCATCGGTGTGATCCTCGGTGCGGAAGTTCTTATTGATTCCGCGGTTGCAATCATGAAAATATTCAACGTCAGTGAAAAGTTCATCGGCCTGACCATTGTCGCACTGGGGACTTCGCTTCCGGAGCTCGCCACTTCCGTTGTTGCCGCATTGAGGAAAGAGATGGATATCAGCATCGGCAACCTGGTGGGAAGTAATGTTTTCAACATACTGAGCGTGCTTGGAGCGGCCTCTTTAATCAGACCGATTCCTATTCCGGGCGGCTTCATTCCTAGCGGTCTGTTCGTTGATTATCTGGTGATGATATTCGTCGGTTTTCTGCCGTGGCTCATGATGAAAAAGGATTACACGATAACACGCAAAGATGGTGTGATTCTCCTGGCCTGCTATGCAGTATATGTCGCTTATCTAATACTCAAAGCATAGTATCTGATGGGGTGGAAATCAAGACCGTTGGTAAACGCTGATGCCTTTCAATTGACAAACCGTGGCTCCGAAGCTTTTTTTAGGTTTCAGGTTTCAGGTGTCAGGTGCCAGCGCCTCTGTTCATCATTCCTGACACCTGACACCAAATAGCCACAGCAATCTTAGCAAACAACAGTCTTGATTTACACCCTATTTGATGGTGAACTGCTGCAGAACTTTAGATCCTGTTTGGGTTTTATTTAAAATTGTAGTGCTTCTTTACCGGTGCCTTAATATCCCAGATACAGGATAACCCTTTTGGGAATGTAACAAAATCCCCCTTTCCGAATTCCACCTTGTCGCCGTCTTTTGTTTCAACAATAACTTTGCCTTCCAATAGATAGCATTCCTCAGTACTGTCATAATGCCAGTCGAATCGAGAAATTTCTTTTTCCCATATGGGCCAGGATAAGACACCTCTTGTTTCTAGATCCTTATCTGTTGGTTTTTTAATCTCGATTTTCATTTTCCGCTCCTTTCAATGGGTCAGCATATAATTAACAGCATGCCCCAACTCGCTTTTTTGATTTTTTTAACATAAGTAATGACCCAAGGCAAGTCGTAGATCCCGTTAATTTTTAACCCCTTAATTGGTTTTGTCGTAACTTCTCAATAAATTGTAATGTATCAAATTGCGATATTGAACCGCCAACGGATAATAAAACGTAAAATGTCTGGAACTCGAATCTAAGTGAGCCTAAAAGAAAAAACAGATGCCAATCCTTTAATATTAATTGTTTAAACGCAACATCATATATTTAAAAGATGAATTATCTTAACCGCTGTTTTTTCTTAAAGCTCACTAACATCCTCAAACAGCAAGGCCTTTTACGTTTTATCACCCGTTGGCTCTATACCATAATTTATTGAGAAGTTACGTTTTGTCAAACATATTTCGGTTGATAAAAACATAGAATATGATATTTAACCGAAATGGTTCGGAAATGGAAAAAGTATCATAACTCATAGTTTTTGTTGGAAATCATTTAGAATAGAGGTGGATAACAATGATCATCGATTTTCATACGCATATTTTCCCCAAAGCCATACGAGAAAACAGACAAAAATATTTTCCCAATGAGTCTGCATTCAAGCTGTTATACAGTTCACCCGGATCAAAACTTGTGGGTGCAACAGAAATCGTTGATTCAATGGATGACCAGGGTGTCGACAAATCGGTTGTGTTTGGTTTTCCATGGAAAACAAAGGAAATCTTTCAAGTACAAAACGACTACATCATGGAAGTCGTGGACAGATACCCCGATCGGCTGATCGGTTTGTGCTGTTTTGATCCGTCTCATAGGGAAGCTGTTCCGGAAACAGAGCGTTGTATTAAAGGAGGCCTTTCTGGAATTGGAGAAATCGCTTTTTATGAATCCGGAATTGATGACGGCGCACTGGATAATTTGTCACCTCTTATGGAAATCTGTCGGGACAGAGACCTGCCTTTTTTGATCCATACCAATGAACCGGTGGGACACATCTATCCGGGCAAAACGCTGAATACCTTGAAACAGATTTACGATCTTATTAAGAGATTTCCGGAAAACAAAATCGTTCTGGCTCACTGGGGCGGCGGGATTTTCTTCTTTAATCTTTTAAAAAAGGATGTAAAAGAACGCCTTGAAAATGTATATTTTGATACGGCCGCATCACCGTTTCTTTACGATCCCCGGATATACCGGTATGCAAAAGAGATTGCCGGCCTGGACAAGATTCTTTTTGGCAGTGATTTTCCGCTGTTAAAGCCTGCAAGATATTTCAAGGAACTCGAAAAATCCGGGCTGTCACAAGAAGAGATCGACTCTATTTGCGGCCAAAATGCTGCAAGAGTGCTTAAGCTCTAACTCCTATTCGAGACCTTTGAAAAACGCCCCCTTTTGCCCAATGCCAGCGTCAGACTCAAATTTTAATCCTCAAAATACTCCATGTATTCGTGCCTGCCCCGTGAAATGCGAAGCCTATTTCACTGGGGTGGTTAAAATTTTCGCCTTCCTTGGCCTTGAACAAAATTGAACATTTTTCAAAGGTCTCTATTCATAAAAGGTGAGTACATACACTGCCCGTTGTATAAAAAAGAAAATTGTGTTTAAAAAAGAATAAATTATTAACCGAACATTCCTTATCTGTTGGGTGTTACTAAACACGTAAAGTTTCATTAGACAAATCATTACTGATTGGAGAATTACAATGTTTTATAAGCGTGATACCAAGGGATATAAAGAGGTTCTGCCGGGTATAAAATTAAAAACATTGGCTTATGGGGAAAAGACACTTCTCACGGAATTTTTGCTGAATAAGGGAAACACAATGCCTCAGCATAGCCATTATTATGAGCAAACCGGTTATCTGGTGTCAGGAAAATTGCGTCTCACCATATCAAATGAGACTTTTGATGTCGGACCGGGAGATAGTTGGTGTATCCCCGGTGATGCAGAACACGGCGCCGAAATCCTCGAAGATTCAGTTGTCATTGAGGTGTTTTCACCGGTTCGGGAAGACTATTTGCCGGGAAATCTGTAGAAAACCGCAGCAGCATCCTTCCCGGAAATACGGTTTGGTGCCAAAATATTTAAAGGGTCGGGGAGTTTTTTTAATTTAACCGCTCCATGAATAAATTAAGTTTCCAATGCAGAAATGAGCAATTTTTCGCAAGGTCAAGGGCAAATCTGCAGGATAGCAGATTTGGACAGCTGACCAGCTGCCCGCAAGGGCGAGGGGCATGGATGCCCCGAGTCAAATCAAGGAATTACGCGTCCCGCCCTACGGCGGGAACAAGTGATTCCGAAGATTGGCGCAGAGATTGCGGAAAAGGGCCATTTCTGGATGGAAACTATTTAAGACGTATCAACGCCCCGCACTCATCCTGAATTGCAACATCAAGTTGTGCATTGCAATGGTTCATTGCCCGGCCCACTTCACTTAGGGCTTTTTGGGGAGTATTGTTTGTTTCGCTAAGGTGAGCCAGAATTACATATTTTAGTCGATCATGTTGCACTTCCTTTAAAAGCTTTTTCGATGCCTCGTTGGACAGATGACCGGTTCTACTCTTGATGCGCTGTTTTATGGGCCATGGATAGGGTCCGTTAATCAGCATG
>JASFLX010000027.1:0-20334 GCA_050117895.1 Desulfobacterales bacterium
TGAGATCCTTTTATATACTTAAGTAGTTCAGATAGTTCTCTTTTACGGTTGCAAAAAGAATCTCCGGTAACATAGTTGCTAAAGGCAAATGGATTTCGCATATTTTACCTCATGGATTAATGTGGTTGGTGTATTTTATAGTACACCTCTTATATTAAACCCTTCGGTGTATTATTTAATACATATTAAATGTAATGTCAAGCACTGAAAAAAGAGCCGGTATCCATGAGGGCTATATCGTCTTAAATGTGCTCTGTGTTCGTAAAAAGGTTGGATTCTTATTAAATTCAGACACTTTTTTTATAAATCAAACAATTTGAGTTGTTTGTCGTTTTCTTTTTTCTTCTTTTTCTTATCTTCAGCAATCTTACGGTTGATCTCTGCGCGCCTTGCCTTTTTCTCTGCGGCTTTACGCTCTTTAAGGCGCTGTTGTTCGACCATGAATTTTTCCAATTCCTTTGTCTCTTCCTCGTCGGCCAATTCATAAACAATATCAAGCCCCGACAACATGCTTTTGGGAATTACCAACCCATTGGGCAGCTCAATCAGGGTCAGAGCATCAGAAATCTCCGGGCTGCATAGGCCTTCAGCTCCCAGTACGAGATTACAGGCCTTTTCAATCTGGGTAGCTTTATTGCCGACCGTGGATTTCTTGGTGCCAAAAAAATCACAAACAGTGTCCGCCGAAAGGAAAAACTCGTTTTCCGGGTCAAACAGGAAGTTAAGCCGGGCAATCACATAAATTATTGAGGCAGCCCATATTTCTTTTTTGCCACGGGTAATGGAAAGCTTCCGCTTTCGTCCAAGCATATGGCAAAGCTCAAGGGCATAGCCGTAAAGTTCGTCATCCAAGTGTTCTTCGCAAAAGGCCAGCACCAGATCCTTGATCTCATTCAATCGTTCGGTTTTTTCAACATGCGTCATGGTTATCCTTTTTTATACGAATTAAATAGGGATTATTTTCAGAATGTGACTTTTTCGGCCTTTTGTTTTTACAAAGCTTTTTTATGTCCATGAGCGTTTTAGTGTAATTTTCATTTCCCAAGAGTAGGTTAAGTATACAAGTCATTTTAAAAATTCGGAATTTTTCAATAGATTCGAATCCGTTACAACGGCTTTTACTTCCCGGCGGAATGCACTGAACCTGTTGTATTTTTCATTATAGTATTTATGCAGTATTTTGGCAGCCTTGTTTTTTTGTCCCATGGCCGTATAAGCCTCGGCAAGAGAGCCAAGCACCTGCGCAGCCCTTGCGTAGGCGCGCCGGTGTTTGTTGCTAACAATGTGTTCAATCCGGCTTTTTCCGATTCTATTAGCCCATTTAAGATATTCGGTTTTATTGGCTTCTGCAATTTTTTTTTGCTTTAAGCCGCTGATGATCTCTTCATAAAAAGAGGCGGCCTTTTCGTCAGCAACTGAAAATCTTTCGGAATAAACACATCGTTGGTTTGCATATCCTTTTAAAAGAGTTTTGATGGTATCCGCTTTTTCGGAATGATCGGAAAGAACCGATAAAACGGACCCGAAAACAACTCCGGCATTGCTATGATATGACCAGCCCACGCTTTTTTCTTTCTTGGCCATGTCAAATGCATCGTGCAGTTGGCCTGCCATCAAAAGGGCCTTGACATATAAAGTTTTTTGATCGCCATTCATTGTTTTTTGGGATTTGAAATGATTTATCACCTTACCGAATTCCTTGTCCCTTTCATCCTGTTTAATGGCTTCCCTCACAAAATCAAGCAGGTTTTGATCATTCACTTTGGAAAAGAATCTTTCCCGCCTTCCCATCAACAAAACTTTAGTATCATTTAGTTTTCCAGCCGCATCGATAATAAATTCGGAAACACGTTCCCTGAACCTGCCTTGTTTTAATGCTTTCAGGCCTTCTGTGCCTACTTTAACGATACCTTTCTGATCATTTTCCCCTTTTAGAATGTTAAGCCAGAATAAGTAGCCCTGGGGTTGCTTGTTTTTCCATTTTTTCGCCAGCCTTGACATCCCGTCAATCCCTTCAAGGCGGTTAACCGTTTCCAAAAGCAAAACCGCCGCCCGGCCTTTTGTTTGTTTTGTTGCTAAGACGTTTTTCCAGGCCGGCAAAAACGATTCCATATCGGCCATTTCATCCGGCCTTGCATCAATAACATCCTGAAGCAGGGGGTAGTTTTCATCATATTCATTCTCATCATAAGGAACAGATACGTCGATTTCCATAGCTGTGGTAAATTCATGCAGCCTTTTGTCCATATTAGAAGTTTCATAGACGCAACGGCAGTATCTGGCCCTGGCTTCTCTGATATCGATTTCATGCCCGAGTGAAAAATAAGTATTTTGTTTGACGTAACTGATCAATGTGAACAAAGCGTTATACACTTTCCGTGCATCTTCAAGTCTGTCATCCATAAACAGATCTTCGGCAGCCTCAAAGAACGATTCCAGCTCGTTTAGCTGGTCCTCACTGATATAATCAGGTTCTTCGTCATAATAGTTATCATGTCCCCAGTCATCAGGATCATCCCAGTAACTGCCATCCTCAATGGCGTCGATTCTCTCTTCAATGTTTTCCTTGAGCGCTTCAATATCGTCAAGGATCTGCTCAACCGGCTCTACCTCAGATACCGGTGCCGGTTTTCGACCCGGAAGGCATGATTCGATTTTTTCCAAAAATTGGACTCTGGCCGAGGTTGGAACATCTTTTGCGAGGCTGATAATCACACCTGTTAGCTCTTCAGTCGAAAGGGCACTACAATGTTGGGCAATTTTATCCAGATAAGGTTTCAGGGCTATTTTGGTTTTTTTCATGACTACGTTCACCTTTTTCATCACACTTCCATCTGTTATATGGTAGCGAAAATTTAAATGAAATTATTTAAAAGGACATTATTGCAACACCTATAACATTTGGAAAATAATATCTCAATGTTTTACAATATGGATACAATTGTGATATCGGACTTCGTAGTGGTCTCTGGATGGCAAAGGAGTTGATATAATAAAAAACGGGCCGGTACCAGTAATAGCAGCATTTCCTGCTCCTATATGCAATTATTGTTATGGCAAAGATAAAATCAAAAAACAGGAAAGCCAAACGCAAAGCCAAGCTCAATAAACGGCGAAACAAACTGACGGCCGATATCCAAAAGGAACGGGCCGAATATTTTTTTCATGAAGCGCTCTGGTATTGGGATCAGATTGACCTTGAAAAAGCATTGACACTTTTAATGAAAGCTTTGCGGTATGATCCGAGAAAACAGGATATTCTTGAGGCCATGGTGGACCTTGGCTTTGAACTGGAGCGGCAGGACGTTATGCTCAAAGGGCTTTTAAGCCTTTACAATATCGGAAAGATCAAAGATGAACGGCTAATTATATTATGTGAATTTCTGGCAAAGGACAAGCAATACGAACTGGCACTCGAGATTTCCGAACAGGTATTGGATCTGCTCCCTGAAATGAAAATCCGCAATAAACGTAAGAAACGATCCTCCATTATTAACCTTCAGCAGTACTGCCGCTGGCAACTTGAATTTTCACAAAAGCCCAAACGTTCCCGCGTGGTCCCTCCCCATAAGCCCCCATCTAAAAATTTCGTAAAACCCGCAAAGCCGCCGTCCAAAAATAAACCTTTAAAAAAATCGTCAGCCAAGGCGCCGCTTCCACAAATACCGATTTCCATTGAAGTGGAGACCGCCTCGTTTACACACCCTTTTTCCCGGGGGCATTTAACGTCTAATGAAAATTATAACCTAACTCTTGAAGGCTATCAAATCCGATTCAAGGAATCTTTTGAAAACCTTATTTGCCTGGTAAATTTACAAGGTGTTCGTTCTCTATGGTATCAGGAAGAAACCGCCCGTAAGGTATTAAAACGTTTTCGGGGACGCGCCCTGCTGTCAGACGAAGTGGGGCTCGGCAAAACCATTGAAGCGTCCATCGTACTCAAAGAATACATTCAACGGGGAATGGTGAAAAGTGCCCTGATTTTAACCCCCACTTCTCTTGTAAGCCAATGGAAAGAAGAGTTGCGGGAAAAATTCGGGCTTGATTTCCCGTCCACCGATGATCCGGATTGCCGCTCACAAAGGGATGGATTCTGGCAGAAGCCTTTTGTTCTGGCTTCCATTAACCTTGCAAAATCAAGGAAAAACTTTTCCCAGGTCACCGAACGGGAATATGACATGGTTATCGTTGATGAGGCCCATCACCTGAAAAACCGGAGTACGCTCAACTGGAAGCTGGTCAACGCATTAAAAAAGCGCTTTTTGTTGCTGCTGACGGCCACACCGGTGGAAAACAATCTGATGGAGCTTTATAATCTAATCACCTTGCTGAAACCGGGCCAGTTAAAAACATCTTCTGAATTTCGAAAGGAATTCATGACACAGGGTGATCCCACCGATCCCCAAAATCGCCGCCGGCTCAAAACACTTCTGGGAGAAGTTATGATCCGCAACACCCGTGCGCTGGCTAACCTCGGGCTGCCGCCGCGTTTTGCCCATACCATACGAGTAGACCCGAGCAGGAGTGAAAAAGAACTTTACGAGAGAATCACCGGACTGGTCCAAGATGTCAGTGCCACGGATGGCACCGGCCGCAAGCTGCTACTCAAAAACCTGCTGGCCAAAGCCGGATCATCCCCCTACGCGGTGAATACGACTCTCTCGCGCATGCTCAGTAAAAAAGATTTGTTGCTAGATCATCAAAAAAAGATTCAGGCCATAAACAACCTGTGTCGTTCCATGAATGATACTCGCAAAAGCCGAATGCTGCTGGAACTGATACGATCG
This sequence comes from Desulfobacterales bacterium, assembly GCA_050117895.1. Lineage (GTDB taxonomy): Bacteria > Desulfobacterota > Desulfobacteria > Desulfobacterales > UBA11574 > S5133MH16. The sequence continues at coordinate 4,788 of JASFLX010000027.1, forward strand.
TCTTCGGAGAAAATAATCATCTTTGTCAAATACTTGGGCACCCTGGAACACTTGTCGGATTTTTTGTCATGGAATAAAATTCCCCATGCTCTGTTTCACGGTGGTCTTAACAATCGCAGCAAGGATGAGCAAATAAACAGATTCAAGGAAGAAGCAAATATTTTGCTGACGACGGAAATTGGCGGAGAAGGTCGAAATCTCCAGTTCTGCCATCAGATGATCAACTACGATCTTCCATGGAATCCCATGAAGATTGAGCAGCGTATCGGCCGCATTCATCGGATCGGACAAGACAAGGAAGTTACTATTTATAACCTGTGTGCCGCAGGCAGTGCCGAGGATTATATTCTCGAAGTACTTGACAAAAAAATTAATATGTTTGAGCTGGTCATCGGCGAAATAGACATGATTCTAGGTCGTGTCCGGGGTGAGAAAGAATTTTCAGATATGGTCTATGACATCTGGATTCAATCGGTTTCCGAAGCACAACGGAAAAAAGGATTCGATCAACTGGCCACCCGGTTGAAGCGCAGCAAAGCTGGTTATGAAAAAACCAAAGCGTTAGATGAGAAGCTGTTTGGAGAAAATTATGAGCTTTGATTCAGATCCATCCTTGGCGCATTTTATCTATCGATTCCTTGAGAATCGTGGCGCGGTAATAGAAAAAAGCACCAAAGGTTTTGATGCACTTTTGCCCGATCATCTCTCAAAACTGCTTCAAGTGCCTGAGATCATTAGAATCGATACAGATCCAAATTCGGAATCTGTCTGGTCCGCCAATTTTGGTTCACCGTTGCTGGAAAAAATGGTGAATGCGGCTTGCGAAACAGTACCATTTGTTGAATGCTATCTTCAATTTGATTACATTAAAAGCCAGGGATTTGACAGGCTGATCCGGAATCAGTTTGCCTTTCACGGATCAGTAGGTAAGGTTGAAAGCGTTGCAGAGGTGCGGACCGAATATTTGCTTTTGACCTGTAAATATCTCGCCCAGAGCGATGAACAAAAGGAAGGTCTTATCAGACTGATGTTCAATCTTGAAACCGGTGCCCGGATTGCGGACATGGAGCAGAATATAGGACTGGCCGTGGGCAAGTTTCAAACAGAAACAAAACCGGTTAACTGGCAAGATGAAAAGATTAAGAAAATGATAAAATGGGTTGAATGCCACGCAAAGGAGGAACTGGGTAAAGAAATCACTTCGTTTGAGGACAGCATGAATCGAAGGCTTCGACGCGATGTGGCCAGCCTGGAAGAATATTATACCGATCTGGAACAGGAAATGGCCGCAAGTCTTGAAAGACCGGGACTCTCCTCTCAACTGATCCAGGAACGCCAAGAAAAAATAAGCTTGCTTCCGAACGAACTGGCCCGGAAAACCGACGATTTGTTTAAAAAATACAGCATACGAGTCAAAATAAAACTTTGCAGCGCCATGCTCATGCGCACCCCGGCCGTCAAAGTTTTGTATCGGATATCTGTGGGCAAAAAGCAGCAACGCCTTTCCATGATCTACAATCCGGCCAACAAATCCATGGACCCTCTGGTATGCCAAGGCTGTGGCCTCAGCACCTTGAGTGTTCATTTTTGCCGTCACCTCCACCTGCTGTGCCCGATATGTAGCGCTGAATGTCCTGTGTGTAAGAGGTGATTAAATAACCGGCAAATCGCTGGTAGTGATGTCACCGACAAGCTCATGCGGGATATCATCAGGGAGGCTGAACAAATCGACAATAACCTTGTATGCACTGTGTTCCTTAAAGTGCCCCAAAAGCATAAGAGAACAGATGTGATCATAAAAATCATTATGTTCGATGTATTCGGCGGGGTTAGAAAGGAGTCTGTTCAGGATATCAATAAGGGATTGCGTTATCTCCCCATTCCGTTCAATGGCGGCCTCAATAAGCTCATTTTTGTAAACACCGTCATAGATCTTAATACCGTTTAATATTTCAAATATTCGATCGTTCATTGCTGTTATCCTAACGTTTCTGTAAAATATGCTTCATCCCAGATTTCAGTGTCGTTATCAAGCTTATCTCTGATCATGGGGAATTTTTCCAATATAGCCTCGTTGGAAAATCGTTTAATTCTGTGGACGATTTCCTCTATGGACAGCTCACCATCCGATTCTACATATAAGTGAATATGATCCGGTGCCAGATAAAGCAGGTTCACAAAACCTCCAGCCTGTTCGCTGTACCTCAGGAAGGTATCACTAACAAAATCAAAGAAGTTATTGGCGGGACTAAAAACAGATCTTCTGAGGGACACATTCCAGGCAAAATGGTATTTGAGTTGAACGTATATTCCATCCGGGTCGCGAGCCAATTTCTGCAAAGCTAAAGCCCTTTCATATTTGATCTTGTCAGAATTGAGTCGTTCCAAGAAGATCTTTTCTTTAATTCCTCTCGCAAAACTATCATCACTTGCAAACTTTTCGTTTTTTGATGGGCCTACAAGCTTGAGCATGGGCTGAAAGGCATGACATTCAAAATTCGATTTGCTCTGAATGCAACGGTTCAATTCACATAAAACCGATTCCTCAAACTCAAGCTCATTGCAAAAGCGACACTTTCCATGAAAGGGTGACATTTCTGACTTTGCGCATTCCATACACTTAGCTGGGAGTTCATTTGAAGAGGGCATCGTTGCCTTTCACAGCCGATCCTAAAACCATCTTTAGGAAAATTGTTTTTACAGTAAGTCAAAATATCATTCGATCATAATTTTTTTAATATTTTGATTTGTATTCAGCCTGATCTTCACGGATTTCGATTTGATCAGCAGGTATTTTTACTACTTTTCCATCCCGCCAGATAACTATAGGATCCTTACTGTGATTCTCAACGTTACCATACGCCAAATCTTTTCTATCTGCTCCGCAATAAGGGCATTTTTGATCCCGCAATCTTTGTTTGGCCAGCGTCTTATCCATAGTTTCACCCAAGCTGAGCGTTTGTAATTTTAGATATGATTAAATTTAATAATATTTTTAAGGAATTATGTTGATTTGAATTTCCAAAATTTAAAACCTTTCGGGATTTCCAATTTCACTGCATCTACAGCGTCAAACGCATTCCCGCATAGCCGACTATAGCGGAACGACATTTTCCTTGAATCTGCGGCAAACTTGAAAATCGCTCAATTTGGGTTCCATCCTTTTCAGTTAAACGGTCCGATTTAGACTCTTTTTGACTATTCTTTTACTTTTTCGCTTTTTACCGTAAGTTTTTTGTTTCTCCTTTACCGTATAGCCGATTTTTTTTTGGCTTTTTAGGCGGGTCCATTAGGAGGTGGATAGCCTCAAAATTTACTGTAAAAGACGAATAAAATGATTGCATAGCGTATAACAACCACGAGGGGCGGCGTTATTCCTTTCCGGACTGTTTGCTCCTTTTAAAAAATTTAAGCTCATCCGGGTCAAATACGATGTTTCTTCCTATCCGTTTACAGTTAATAGTTCCGGCTTTAACCCATCTCCTCAGCGTAATTTCAGCGATTTCCAGATATTCAGCAGCTTCTTTTACCGTAAAGGGCGATTGTCTGATTTCATCGAAGACTTCCTCATAAGTGTAAAAATCTTTCTCGAACCCTCTTCTGGCTATTGTAGCGAATAGTTTCTCCCTTTCTTTTACGGACATGTTTATAATATCTTTATAAATTTTCTCAGCCGTGATCATTATCATTCTACCTCCCTGAGATATTTTTTGAGTTCACGGTAAAAATTTTCATGGGGACCTATTTTAAAAAAAACAATGTCCTCATTTTGAAAACGATAGGCTATTAAAAATTTCTGTTTTCTATGAGCAAATTTATGAACTCGAAATCCAGTTAGATCGCCTTTTTTAGTTTCTCCGATATTAGGTGTGATTATTATTTTTTCGACTTCATCCTCAATAACGAGTTGCAAAGATCTTGTTTGTTTCTTTACGAATTTTTTGAACGGTGGTTTGAAAAATGTACCCATGATAACCACAATGATAATCTAAACTATCAATTTGTCAATCAATATCTGAGGATCTTCGGGACATAGTTAGCTGTATTGACTTAATCCCCATCAGTTTTTAAGCGGTCCACTGAAACTTGCGTTTAAGACCATTGAAATAGTTCCATTTTTCGGTCAGATGCTGGAAACGCCCTGCAACAATTCCCGGGCAAATCTTAAGCTCGTTCGCCAGACTAATTACATCTTCTTTTGCTCGCAATGCGGCAATTTCAGGATCTCGATCACGCGGGATTAAAATTTCTGCTGCAAACTCATTGGCTTTTTGCTCCCGTGGATCATCAAGAGTGCCGTCGTTGATATAAAGATCCTTTTTGCTGTCGTAAAGAACGTGACCGACTTCGTGAAAAAAAGAAAACCAGAACTGATCTTCCATCTTGCCGCGAAGATTGAGCAGAATCATTGCCTTAGACGCTGACAGCCATTTTGTTGCCCCATGCCAGGGTACTTTTTTCATTTCCCGAACTAGCGCCAGGGCAACACCGGAATCTGCGCAAAGCCGAATTGTTTCCGGGATAAATTCTTCGGGGCCCTTGACTGTCAGCAAGCGAATCTTTTTTACGGCCTGGATGAAAATATTTTTATCAAAAGGCAGGCAATCAATTTGGTGTGCCCGGAGTTCTCCCAATCTAATCCAAGCAGATGCCGGACCCGGGCAGGTCTCAAAGCACTGTGAGCGCCGCGCCGCTACAGCCGGGTTCGACCAGATTACTTTCCATGCCGACACACTACTCAACCCATAGAATTTTAGCATCTCTCTTAAAAGAAGCACGTTGTCTTTTTGGGGCTCAATCGCTTTACGCTGGATAAGTTCTTGAGTGGGAATCGTCTTCAACCAGTCGAGATCGGTTTCAAGCTGCTTTCGTTCTTTGGCTTTGGCCAATTGTTCTCGATATTGTGCCTCCAGATTGTTCCACATGCGTGCAGGAATACCGGTGGCCAATTCAAGCTTATTGGCGGTTTCGTATGAAATGGGCTGATCTCCTTTAAAAATGCGGTTGAGAGACTGAACTGTCAGGCCGGTGCGAATGGATAGTTCTTTCTGTGACATATTCAGCGATTCCATAACCTCTTTAAGTGTTTCTCCCGGAGAAATCGCGTAATCAGGCTCAAACCTATAGAGTTTTTTTGCCGTTAACATGATATTTATACCCCTTTATCTAATGTGTGTCGGTTATCTCGACGATTTCGATTTCAGTAACCTTTGTCCAATCCAATCCTCCATCTTTTGTAACTGGTATTGGATCATTTGCAGGAATAAACAGAAGCCGATACGGATGTTCGAGATCGATAGATAACTGCCCATCACGATCACCTGACAAATGGTGGCATCGAGGAGGCGGTACCTTTGCAATGTCAGCCAGACACGGAGCAGCGTTTAACTCCATCAATCGTTGCTGTAGTTTCCGAGTCATATTCGGACCGAGTTTTCTGATGGATTCGTTTGTATTGTTGCAGATTTTCTGCAATCTTTTTGTTCTAAAGTATATTACCATATTGAATGGGTTGCAATAAAAAAATTAACACAACGTGTTAATTTTTTTTAAGTGACTAATCGGGCCTAATAAACATGGATTTCCAGTGGAATTGATCGAAATGATTTTTCTTGCCGAGCTTCAGATGCAATTTTGCCATGCAATGACAATTATGTCGAATTATAGCGTAAATTTCGACATATGGTTGTTAATATGTCGATGGCGTCTACAAATGTAATTTTCCAGAACTTATTGAAAATTATCATAAATTTTAGAGATTTTATAAATATCTAAAGGCATTGTAAAGAGGTTTGCTAAAGTGAGAATTAAATGCAACGCTATTTTCTATAAAGGAATAAAAAAGACTATAATTCCTTTTTAAGCATCGTGATATCGATGGTAAGCGGCGCAGGTGCCTCCACTGGGAAGCCACAGTTAAATAAGCTGTGCGTTTAACGGGGTAAACATAACCACGCCTTGCTCAGAAAAGACCATAGGTGAATATCTGAGTCCACCCCAACTTGAGGCCACAATTTGTGACCTCAAGTTTTTAAATTCCTCCTTGGAGAGCTCAAACTTAATATCCTCTCCATCCTGTAAATCCTGGTGCGCCAGGCAAAGCCTGGTCAATCTTGTGAACTGAAAGGAGTTCACCTTGTAAATTGTCCGTTTGGCAAGTAGCTGATCGAGCGTGGGACGGGGTAACCCGATCCGGCGAAGCCTCGTGAGGCGAAAGCGCGAGCCGTAGCGCGAGCGAACCCGTTTCGGCCTCGTTATACTTTATGGGAGTGGCCATCCGTCCAGGATAGGTGAAGCCCAGTGCCGGCAATGAAGCAACGGACGTATGCAGCTGTCGGGCTTCCCGGGGTGATACCCACGTAAAGCATTTCGCAAGGTCAACAGTTTCCTTGAACTCCGCTTGATAGCACATCTGAAGAGACGGAGCCAGCGGCCCTTTCGAACTCCGAAAGGCAGGACGGTACACGATCACCTCAAGTATCTGGGGCTGGTGAATCTGTGACCGTTCGAATCGCACAACTCCCTGCAAATGCCCATGGCGAGAGTTTTCGGGTAAGCCCAGTGCGGGAAAACCGCACGCTGGGTTTGATGAGGGGGGATCAGGTCGCAAGGCGTGGTATGCGGCTATTGAGCCACGACGGGGAAACCCTGAAACGGATGTAGGCTGAAGCCTAAACTTTGTCACCTGATCCTCTACTCTACTCTAATACCATTCTCGAATTACACAAAAAATTCTGTTTTTTGGGTAACCGTCGTTTTGATGGCGTTCAGTGTGTCGTTGAGTACGGGGATCACATTTTGGCGGATGTCACCGGCAACAACCAGCAGCATCACGTCATCGCCCACGGCCAGGTTCCTGTTTTCAGCGATTTCTACAAGTATTTCTACTATACCGGGCTTTCTTTTATAGGTTTCAAGTACCTGGCGAAGTTTTTCATGATCAACCGAGAGGGTTAGACCCGATACTTTCCGACCGTCCCTTGAGGTGTCGCGCACCACTCCATTATGGCACAGGATCATTCCTGCCCGGTGATAATCCGGATGTTTTTTAATTGAATCAATTAGACGGGTGACATCCATGGCTACTCCACTGTTGTACAAGTTGCAAGATATTCAGCCCTGACCAGATCGTCATGAGTATTGATATTATAAAAAGACACCAGATCCGGATCGTTTTGGCGCAAAATACTTTCAGGCAGTTTATTAACGCGAACTTTTTGAAAAACGTGCCGGATTTTAAGTTCTTGTTTAACAAGTTGCTGTTCTACGGGCTTAAGACATTTTTTTGAATATACCGCACACAGCGGCTCAAATCCCTTGGAAGTTTCAGGGATAACAATGTCAACATCGGGTTCTATATGGTTAAGCATAGTTTCAACCAGCCCCTTTTTAAGGAAAGGAATATCGCAAGCCGCGAAAAACGCATACGGAGTCGTGATATAAAAAAGGCCCGTATGTATTCCTGTCAAGGAGCATCGGATTGGGAAAAGGTCGGTCACGATGTTTAAATCCCACTCAAGATATTGAATCGGATCGTTGGTAACCAGAATAATTTCCTCGAAAAGATCGCTAAACACGCCATATATGCGATCAAGGATACATTTTTCACCCACACGGATCAACGCTTTGTTTGTTCCTGAAAAACGTGTGTTCTGTCCACCTGCCAATATGACGCCGGTAACGGAGGGTTTCATTTTATAAAAGCCTAAACCGGACACGCCCGCCCTCGTGCCGAGCGGCGTAAGGCGGACGGGCCGGAGCAAAAAAATATTTGCCACCAAGGCACAAAGACCCAAAGGATTTTATTTTGTCATTCTTTCTTGGTGTCTTGGTGCCTTTGTGGCGAAAAGAAGTAAGTTTGGTTACAAAAAGTGCAAAATGCATATATTTGTTATTTTACACTAAGAAAAATATCGGGCAAAATCAAGGTTCTTTCCATAAGATTGTGATTTCTGCTCAAAAGAAATATCATAATAACCTTGATCTTACCCTTGTGCATGATATAGAAACTAAAATCTGCATTAACTTTTTTCGGAAGAGATAAATTTGCTATAAATACAATGCGCTATCGAAATGTTTTTATCAATTGGGGCGAAGCCCCTAACTTGAATACTGGAGAAAAATATGGGTGCAATTAATATCATTTTAGATGCAGCGGACATCGAACGAAAGCTGCAAAGGATTACCCGTGAGATTCTTGAAGAGCATAAGGGCGTGGAGAACTTAACCCTGATCGGGATTCAAACCCGAGGTGTATATCTGGCAAAACGGATCCAATCCAGCATTAATGAAATCGAAAGGGTTGAAATACCGACCGGTGAAATGGACATCACGCTGTATCGGGATGACTGGACCCGGATCAGTCCCAATCCGGTTGTTAAAACCACGAATATATCCTTCTCGGTTGACGGGAAACATATTATTTTAGTCGATGATGTTTTGTTTACCGGCCGGACAACACGGGCTGCCATGGATGCATTGATAGATTTCGGAAGACCGGATCGTATAGAACTTGTCGTGCTGGTGGATCGGGGTCACCGGGAGCTTCCCATCCAGGCTAATTATGTGGGAGAATTTGTTGAGACACGGCGATCTGAGACCGTAAATGTATTATTAAAAGAACATGATGGCGAGGATAAGGTTGTTATCGAGGAAAAATGATGGTTTCGTACAAGACTCTTTAAGAGTTCATCAAAAACGGGTTTTGAAGATGCCGGTATGGAGATAAGATGGGTTCCAAAAAACACAAAGCAAACGCTCCGAAGAATCTAAACGTGGGAATTATTACCGTATCCAGCACACGTTCCATGAAAGAAGATAAAAGCGGCCAGTGGATCAGCAAACGGGTTAAAAAGGAAGGTCATAATCTTGTATTGCATCGGGTTGTTCCGGACGTAGCCGAAACCATAACCCAAACGGTTCATGAAAGCATAAGCGATTATGACGCTCAGGTCCTCCTGGTAACCGGTGGCACCGGCATCAGCAATAAAGACGTTACCATTGAAGCGGTCCGTCCATTCTTTACAAAGGAACTCACGGCATTTGGTCCCCTTTTTGCCCAACTCAGTTTTGAACAGATAGATTCTGCCGCGCTTTTATCCCGTGCCACTGCCGGCGTAATTGAAAAAATCATTGTCTTTTGCATGCCGGGGAGTCTTAAAGCCTGTAAATTGGCTTGCAAGGCCCTTATTTTTCCCGAGCTCGGTCATCTGGTTAAACATATCCATGAAAATTGACGGTTTCGAGAAAACTCCAACTTCTGCATTGCGCTGCATTTCGTAATCATTCAACGTACTAAAAGTACGCCTCATGATTACAAAATTTGCACGCCTTTTTATCCCGAGAAAATTGTTCGGGGGAATTTGAACTTTTTACGTAACCGTCTGAATCGGACTTTTTATGAGACCATGAGAATTAGATGGGCTGCTCCGACCATAAACACTAAGTTAATTTTGGTCCGGATGGACTGTGGAAGGTTTACTGAAAGAGATGAACATCGAACATCGAACGTCCAACATTGAATGTTGAATGAAATACAAAAACCTGAACTACTAAAAGATATTATATTGCGGAGCGGAGCGACATCATTATTCGATGTTCGACGTTCAATGTTCGATGTTGGACGTTCATATTTGAAACAAGCCCGTACGGTATAAATGTCACCAGTGAATATTTACAGAAAAACTTGGCGTTTATGGTTGTTTCCCCTCTAACCATATTCACCTGGTCCTTGAAATTTTCGATTTATGAAAGTTTAGGGTAAATTTTAGGTACGCGGGCTGTTAAAGAAGAGACGATTTCATAATTGATGGTGTTCAGGGTTGCGGCAATCTCATCAACGGTTATGGATTCATCTTCCTGTCTGCCGAAAATTACCACCTCATCTTCCAAATCTACATCAGGGATATGCCCCACATCCAGCATGGTTTGGTCCATGCAGACTCGTCCGACAATCGGCGCCCTGCGTCCGCTGATCAGCATATGTCCACGGGAAGAGAGAAGACGATTAAATCCGTCCGCATATCCCACGGGAATTGAAGCAATGGTTGTGGGTTTTTGGGTTTGATACGTGCTGCCGTAACTGACCTTGAAGCCGGAAGGTACTTTTTTTAAATGAATAATTTTTGATTTTAACGTCATGGCGGGTTTCAGGGCAATTTTACGTTTATTCACTTGGTCGGATGGATAAAGACCATAAATTGCGATGCCGGCTCGCACCATATCCAGATGAGTTTCGGGCATGTCTATGATCGCTGCGCTATTGGCCGCGTGACACAAAGGCGGATTCATACCGGCCCGGCGCAGCTCATTTAGAAAGTCAATAAATATTTTAAACTGCTTTTCGGCATATGCCTTATCAGAGCTGTCCGCAGTGGCGAAGTGAGTGTATACTCCTTCCAGAGTAAGCCCCGCAAGTGACGAGATGGACTCGACGTCACGGATTGCGTTACCGATTAAATTTTGCCCTGTCTCAGGGGGTCGCCGGCAGTCCGGTAGCAGGCCGAGTCGGCCCATTCCGGTATCGACTTTCAGGTGAACTTTGATCTGTTTGTTGGAGGAAACAGCAATATCGGAAAGTGCTTGAGCGGTGTTATACGACCATACGGTTTGGGTCAGATCAAACGCTATCAGCTTGTGGGCAAGTGGCGGCGGTGTGTATCCAAAAATCAGAACCGGTTCATTAAACCCTGCTTTTCTAAGTTCAATTCCTTCTTCTATTCTGGCGACTCCCATGGAATTCGCGCCGTTCTCCAAGGCTTTCCGGGTGACCTCAACCATACCGTGACCATAAGCATTGGCCTTTACCACGGCCATCAGATCGGCCCCTGGATCTGTAATTCGTCGTAATTCACGCACGTTGTGTGCTATGGCTTCAAGGTCAACCTCTGCCCAGACAAGGGGAAAGTCCAAATGGCCACCTCATGATTGACGGTTTCGTAAAAAGCCCAACTTCTTCGTTGTGCTTCATTTCGTAATCATTCAACGTACGACAAGTACGCCTCATGATTACAAAATTTACACGCCTTGAATTTGAACTTTTTACGAAACCGTCATGATTAAAATATAAAATGATGAACTCGTAAAAACTCAAAAACCATTTCCCTATTTTGAAAGCATTGCTCTCATCATGTCGCCGGCATTTTGTGCATGATCTGCAATAGAGCCTATTGTTTCAGCCAGTCTGACCAAATGAAATATAGTAACGGCATCGGCCTCCATGTTAAAGATCTTTTTCTTGATAATATCTTCAAATTTATCGGCTTCGTGTTCTTGCTGGCGAAGCGTGTGGATGATATTCTTAACTACGACTCGTTGTTTCTCGGAGAACTTTTTAAAGTACAATCTTGCTTCAACTACCAATCCGCTCAACTGTTCGATGGGATCAATAACGGCATCCACCAGAAGCGCAAAATCCTTTTCAAGCTCCTGCGGAATCCCTGACTCAGCTCTATAAGAAATCCAGTCAAGACTATCTTCCATTCTGTCAAGAACCTCATCCTGTTCTTTTAAATATCTGAACACCAGAAAATTAGATATGGGCATCATGGTTCGTTTTGGCATGTGCCCACGGATACGACGCTTGATGGCATCTGCTTGACTTTCAATCCGAGTAACTTCTTGTCTGAATTCTTCAAATGTTTTACACTTGGCCGCAAAATAGCACTCCATGGCCTGCTGAAAAGCCCAGGCACATTCCATGACTTTTTCGGCGTGTTCCTGAAGACCTTCAAATGGTGAAGTCATAAACATTTTAAAAAATGGTACGCGCATAGCCATCTCCTATTATAAAAAGAATTGCAGTATTTTAAATATAGCCATACTGGTAACGGCAGCAGCAGGCACAGTCAATACCCAGTATAACATAATTTTATAAACAATGCTAAAGTTAACCGCTTCGAGTCCGCGCGCAAGGCCGACTCCCAGGACGCCGCCCACGGCAGCATGGGTTGTTGAAACCGGAAGGCCCATTTTTGAAGCTACAAGAACCGTTGTTGCCGCCGCGAAATCAACAGAAAAACCGCGGGTATTGGTCAATGTAGTAATTTTTGTGCCGATGGTTTCCATGACACGGTGCCCTGCCATTCCGATTCCACAGGCAATTCCGATGCCTCCGAACAGCAGCAGAAAAAGAGGTACCGGCACCGTAGCGCCGACATTGCCTGTCTTTACCAAAAAATAAATTACCGCCAGAGGACCTATTGCATTGGCCACATCGTTCGCCCCCTGTGCCAGAGCCACATAGCAAGATGTCCCGATTTGTATACGCCGGAATATCTCTTCGGTTCCGTTTGATTTTTTATTCTTAATTAACTTTTTTAGTAAGCGCTTCCCGGCGAATCCGAAAATAAGTGCCAAAATCATTGCCACAACAAGTGCAACCGGAGTTCCGATGGACAGTTTTTTGCCCAGAGGCGTTTTGAAAAGAAACGACAACACTACAATAAAAAAGGCGATACCTATAAAAAAAGGAGACAGTTTTAATGCCCCGGCAAACGAATCTTTTTTAGATAATATGGTTAATACAATTAATTTAAACATTAAAAAGGCGATGACAATACTAAACACAGGGGAAATAACCCAACTCAAGATAACTGCAGCGAGTTTGGTCCAATTGATGACTGAGAAACCGCCGGCCATAATACCAAAGCCGATCATAGCGCCGACAATGGAATGGGTTGTTGAGACCGGCAATGACTTCCAGGTGGCAAAGCTGACCCAAAGAGCGGCAGCAAGAAGGGCTGAAAGCGCGCCGATAAGGGCCAGATGCGGATCGGTCAGAACTTCGGTTGAGACGATCCCTTTGCGAATGGTATTGGTGACATGGGAACCGATACACGCGGCACCGATGATATTCAAAATTCCGGCGATAAATATTGCCTGGCGAATGGTTATTGCCTTGGCCCCCACGGCAGAAGCCATGGAGTTGGCAACATCATTGGCGCCGATGTTCCAGGCCATGTAAAACCCAAAAACATAACCGACAATCAGAACGTAATATTCTTGAGGCATTATTAATTTATTTTAATTTTAATATGTTAAATCAAATTAGCAGCAATCGGTCGATTATGGAGCGCCAATGTTTTCCATGCGGGGACATAGCACGGCACCGTGAGCAAATCAATCCTAAATATGGACACTAACTATTTAAATTGTATTCATTTTATAATAAGCAATGAGAAAAGGAAAATATAGAATTATGGATGGGCGATAGCTGAGGATAAGGATTGCGCCTTAAAAAATGCGACAGAAAGGGTCTTCATAACAAAAATCTAACACGATACTAATTGTTTTGTAACAAAAATATTAGCTTTTCATATTGTATTAACACGTAGCTAATAATATGGTAATATTAAGTGGTGAAATACTCGGAGACCTTATACGGAGGCTTTCGTATGCTTAAAAAACGAATTTTGGTTGTCGAAGATGAAGAAGATATTTTAGAACTCGTCAGATACAATCTCTCCAGAGAGGGGTATGAGGTTCTTTGCATGACATCCGGTGAAGATGCCTTAAAAATAACCTCGTCCGAGGCGTTGGATTTGATTGTTCTCGATCTCATGCTTCCCGGAATCGACGGTTTGGATGTGGCCAAGACTTTAAAAAATGATCCAAAAACACGAGATATACCGATCATTATTCTGACAGCGAAAGGTGAAGAAGCGGATATCGTTACCGGATTGGAACTGGGGGCGGATGATTACATCACCAAGCCCTTTAGCCCCCGTATTTTGACGGCTCGGATTCGAGCTGTTCTGCGTAGAAAAACGGTACAACCTTCTGATGAAACGTCGATTATTCAACACCATGGGCTTACTATACATCCCGGCAGGCGAGATGTTCGGATTAACGGCGAGCCGGTTGAACTGACGTACACGGAGTTTCAGGTCCTTTATTACCTTGCCAAACGGCCGGGATGGGTTTTTACGCGTTATCAAATTGTAGAAGCGGTGCGGGGGGATGATTACCCGGTCACCGACCGCAGCGTGGACGTTCAGGTGGTGGGGTTAAGAAAAAAACTAGGCCCTTTCGGAAAATATATCGAAACCGTCAGGGGTGTTGGGTATCGATTTAGAGAAAAATCATGAAAAAAAAGAAACGGTTGCTCTGGCAGCTTTATCCTTCTTATCTGTTGATTACACTCATTTCTCTGGTTGCAGTTACCATCTACGCCACCAGTTCTCTTAGAGAATTCTATCTCGACCGAATCGCCACCGATCTTCGGGCCAGAGCCTATCTTTTGGAAAAACAGATACTCCAGTTTCTGGGGCCACTGGATGCCAAAGTCGTGGATGCTTTATGTAAAGAACTGGGAAAACCTTCAAAAACCCGTATTACCGTAATTCTCCCTTCCGGGATTGTTATCGGTGATTCCGATGATGATCCAAACAGAATGGACAACCATGCATTGCGTCCCGAAGTGATTCAAGCCAAAAAAGGGAACGTGGGAAGAGCCATAAGATTCAGCACCACACTTCAGCAGAAAATGATGTATGTTGCCGTTCCTTTAATGGAGCAAAAAAGGATTGTTGCGGTTATACGAACTTCGCTACCGGTTACATCCATCGACGAAAAGCTCAAGTCCATCCAAGCGCAAATCGCTTTTGGAGGCCTGTTGATTGCATTTGTTGCTGCCGGAATCAGTTTGTATGTTTCGCGTCGAATCAGCCGACCCATTGAAAAGATGAAAGAGGGGGCCGAACATTTTGCACGCGGAGAATTGTTCCATCGTCTCCCGGAAACTGATTTGGAAGAGATCGGGAGTCTTGCTGACGCGTTGAACCAGATGGCGGTCCAACTTGATGATCGCATCAAAACGATTATCGACCAGCGGAATGAGTTGGAAGCGATTCTTTCAAGTATGGAAGAAGGCGTTATCGCTTTTGATATGGATGAACGAATCATCAGCATTAATCAATCTGCCGCTCGAATTTTTGAAACTATCCCAGAAGAGATGTTAAACCGCAGTATTCAAGAAGTTATCCGAAATCCTGAATTACAACAATTTGTAACCCAAGCGCTTTCCAGTACGGACAATCTGGAAGGTGACATTACTTTGTATCACAAGGGAGAACGAATTATATATTTACACAGTACTTCCCTGCGTGGTTCGAGTGGTGATCAGATTGGCATCTTGGTTGTTATGAACGATGTAACTCAGGTGCGGCGGCTTGAAAATATACGACGAGATTTTGCAGCCAATGTTTCCCATGAAATCAAAACACCCCTCACAGCGATCAAAGGTTTTGTGGAAACCCTTCGTCACGGATCCGTTAAGAAACCCGAGGAAATCGAACGTTTTCTTAGTATTATCGAAAAACATGTGAATCGTCTGACGGCAATTTTAGAAGACCTGATTAGCCTTTCAAGAATCGAACAAGATGACGAAAAACAAGCAATTAAACTCCAAAAAAGACCTTTAAAAAATGTTCTCCAGACCGCCATTGGCAGCTGCCGTGAAAAAGCCGATTTAAAACATATAACGATTGATTCCGTGTGTGAAGATAATATGTTAGCCATGATCGATCCGCCCCTTTTAGAACAGGCG
>JASFLX010000028.1:0-19740 GCA_050117895.1 Desulfobacterales bacterium
TTGAAGAGTATAAAGAGTCTCTTGTATACTTACTGAAGCTACAAAAAAACGGAGACTTAGTGGTTCCAGAAGATAGTATCCAATTAATCCAAAAGCAAGGAAGAAAAATTACCAGCGAGCTTGAAAAAATCGTAAAAAAAGAGAGTCAATTTACCCGGGATTTGATCGGAAAATCAAAGATGATACATTTGATCGCCCTTGTGCCTGTTTTTATCCTGTCTATTTTAGTGGCTCTTTTTTTAATTTTTAATGTGGACCGTCCTCTAAAAACCATTGGAAATGCCATTATAAAAATAGCCAGAGGTGATTTTCAAAACATACCGGAAATTCATACCGGCGATGAATTTGAATCACTGGTGACCAGTCTCAATAGTATGATCAAAGAACTGAACAAACAAAACAAAGAGCTGGTGCAGGCCCAAAAACTGGCTTCTCTGGGGAGATTGACTTCGGGTGTGGCCCATGAACTGAACAACCCGCTGAATAATATTTCCACTTCAGTTCAAATATTAGTTGAAGAGCTGGAAGACGGCGATCTTGAATATAAAAAAGAGCTTTTAATCGGCGCGGAAAAAGAGGTGGAAAGGAGTAAGGAAATCGTTAAATCACTGCTGGAATTTGCTCGGGAGAGATCTCTTACTTTAAAACAAACTTATTTTAAAGATCTGGTTAACAACGCAATCAAACGGGTTAAATCACAGGTGCCGGATAATATAACGCTTAAAGTGGAAGTGCCCGATGATATACAGGCCACTGTCGGTCCTTTAGGAATTGAACGAGTTTTAATCAATCTCATCGTAAATGCCGTTCAGGCCATGAAAAATGGCGGAGATATTACCATTAAGGCATGCGAACAGGAAAGAAACAGCGGGTTTTGTTTCCAGGTTATAGATATGGGGGAAGGTATTCCAAAAGAAATTATTTCAAAGATTTTCGACCCCTTTTTCACTACAAAAGAAGTGGGTAAAGGTACGGGTCTGGGACTTTCCATTATATATGGCATTATTGAACAACACGGTGGCAGAATTAAAGTCTCCAGTGAAGTGGGAAAAGGAACAACATTTACCTGCTTTTTACCTTTTGATCAGCCTGAATAAGGAACTATTGGAATTCTCTAATCGCTAGTTTCAATTATGGTTAAATTAAATAGGACGCAGATTTTCTCAGATATTCACAGATAATATTGTTATTTTGCAATTTAAGAATTTTGACAATCTGTGTCCAAAAAAGAAAATTCCTAGTCCGGATGTAAATGATGACCGTGAAGAAGAATAAAGAAATCATTCTTGTTGTGGAAGATGAGGATATCGCGCGTAAAAATCTCGAACATATCCTCGTGAAAACAGGATATGAAGTCATCTCCGTAAACAACGGAAAAAAAGCTATCGAATTGCTTCAATCAAAAAGTATTGATCTGGTCATTACTGATCTGAAAATGGAGCAAGTGGATGGGATGCAGGTATTACGGAAAACAAGAGAGCTTCAACCTTACACCGAAGTCATCATGATAACCGGCTATGCTACCGTGGATTCATCCGTCGAGGCGATGCATCAAGGCGCTTATTATTACATTGCAAAACCGTATAAGATTGGAGAAGTCCGCAAGATTGCCAAAGAAGCTCTTTTTAAACGACAGCTACAACTTGAAAACCTGGAACTTAAAGAAACGCTCAAAAGATGCAAACAGATCTCCTCTATCGTGGGCCAGAGCAATACAATGATAGAGGTCCAGAAAACTATCAATCAAATTGCTCCTTCTGACATTAATGTTCTAATACTTGGAGAAAGCGGAACCGGCAAGGAACTGGTAGCCAGGTCAATCCACCAGCTTAGTCTACGTTCCGAAAAAAAATTCATAGCCTTTAATTGCGGCTCTTTCACAGAAGATTTGATGGCCAATGAGCTGTTCGGCCATGAAAAGGATGCATTTACCGGTGCTACAAAAGCAAAAGCAGGCCTGATTAAAGTTGCGGACGGCGGAAGCATTTTTCTGGATGAAATCGGGGATATGCCTTTGACCATGCAGGTGAAATTATTGCGTGTTATTCAGGAAAAAGAGGTTTTACCGGTTGGAGGAGAGACCCCCGTTCCTGTTGATGTACGCTTTATCGCCGCTACCCATCGTGATCTCAAGGAGGATGTAGAAAAAAGTCACTTCCGGCAGGATTTGTTTTATCGTCTCAATGTGATTACAATAAAACTCCCCTCCCTATCCAATCGTGACGGTGATATTCCGCTGCTGGCATATCATTTTCTAAATCAAAAATGTCAGGCTATGAAAAAAGATGTTCAAAGTATTACCAGTGAGTCAATGGAATTACTTTGTCAATACACATGGCCGGGCAATATCAGGGAATTGGAAAATGTTATTGAAAGAGCCGTGGCCCTGGCAAGCGGACCGGAGATACAGGTGAGTGATCTTCCGGAATATATCAGCAATCTTTCGGTTGAAACCTACCGCCGGCATGATTCCGAGTTTCCCACTCTGGAGGAACAGGAAAAAAACTACATTAAGTGGGTACTGGATAAGTGCGATGGTAATAAGACCAAATCGGCAAAAATAATGGGCATTGACCGAGTATCACTCTGGCGCAAAATAAAAAGATTTGGACTGGAACCTCAAAGCGACTGATTTTATATATATCACATTTCTATCATAAAAGTATTAATAGATTTCTTTTAACTTTTTTCAAATGTGTTTGATATTAACAGCAAAATCATGAAAGCAAACCACCATACCATTATATCTATTATACTTGCTACTTTTTTTTCCTTTTTCACTCCTTTTAGTGAACTCGGCTTAAACGTATTTCCAGACCATATGTATACTGAATCTTTTTGCCAAGAATCATGCATAGATCTTCAATACGCTTTAATTTTAAACAACAATAATGAATTTGAAAACGATACGCCTGATTATGATTTGTCAACTTGTTTTTGTTTAACAACTAAACATCTACATAAGATCGAAATTTATTTCTTTTGTAAAAATTACGTTTCTGTGAAACAAATATTATTTTCTGGCAAATCCTCTCGTTCGCCTCCCTTCATTTAGCTTTTCGTATAATCATTTCAGCTTTAAGCGCAATTAATCGTTAATACGACAATTCTTTTGTAACCCAGGTTTTCCCAAGTTGGAAATTAAATGTTATGGTATACAATTTGTTAATCATCGAAGATTCCATTCCTATACGAACGGCTATAAAAGAGATCGCTAAATCGTCTGAGTTTATTGTTGCACAATTCTTTGAAGCTTCTAATGTCAATGAGGGATTAAAGATACTAAATGAAGAAATTATCGATCTTGTTCTGTTTGATTTCAATACACCCGATATCGACGTCTTTCGGTTTTTGGAAGTGATGAAAAAAGACGAAACATATAAGTTTATTCCGATTATAATAATTATAACCGAAAGAAGTAACCTAGAAGCTGAAGGTCTGTTGGAAAAGCATTCCATTGATTATATCAAGCAACCTATTAATCCTATAGAAATGAAACAAAAATTAAATCGTATTATGTAAAAAAAGATGAAGTGGAAGAAAATCAAATTTCAAAAAAATAGGAGGTTGAAATGACATGCAATAATAAGTGCGAAATTGTGGAATGGAATGTGTCTAACCCCTACTTAGTAAAAGAGGTCACGTCTCCAAATGTCAGTATAGATGATATCAAGCTTTTAGCAATGGCCACAAAACAGATAGTCAAGGAAAATACTGGCAGAAAAGCTATTGGATGTGCCAGCGGATGTGAATGTGTCCAAGTTGGAGAATCCGAGCGCGTATGGGGTGGAGATATATATAAAAAAACCATAATTACTGGACCGGCATATGACGGGAGTGAGTGGAAGGCAGAGTTCCTATTCAAATTGTATATGACAAAAATCAGATTTTCCGGCGAATGTGTACCAATTGATCAATACATAGAACCGATTCATGTTGAAATTGAGCCCATGCCTTAATTAAAAAGCTGCACGTGATATATTTATAAATGGAATTCTAAGATATGGCAAACGGGATTGTAAAGTGGTTTAATGTAAGAAGGGGATACGGTTTTATAGAAAATGAAGATGGAGAAGACGTATTTGTTCATTACTCTGAAATCAGAATGCCTGGATTCAAGGTGCTCTCTCCAAGTGATAAAGTCAGCTTTGATATAGAAAAATCTGACCGTGGAAGTAGGGCAATTAACGTTTTAAAAATTTAAATAAAATTTCAGTTTCAATTGGTGTGAACTCATCATTTTCAACCATTGAAACCAAGATTAACATAAAAACGTTTTTATAGGAAGCCAGATCCCAAAGGCAACTACTTCCCAATAAGCATAGAGAATCCTTGACACTTTCCTTTTGCTGAGGTATTTAATTGAATCAATTCAAATTCAGGAGGCTACAGATGAACAAGCTGGATCTTATTGAGGCGCTTCAAAACCATACAAATATTTCGAAAAACAAAGCCGAAGCGGTTGTAAAGCTGTTTATTAATGAAATGTCAAACGCCTTGGCCAATGGAGACCGGGTGGAAATCCGGGGTCTGTGCTCATTTTGCGTCAAGCATTACAAGGCATACACCGGTAGGAACCCAAAAACCGGAGAACATGTTCAAGTTAAGGAAAAGAAGCTTCCGTTCTTTAAATGCGGGAAAGAATTGAAAGAGAGAGTGGATAAATAGTGCCCGAAGGGTGAAATCCTCCCAAGGCGAATAAAATTTTTGAGAAATTGAACCGGAAAACTTACGGTAAGAGATCTGTGTTCATCTTGATTAGTAAAGGTTAATAAATTCAAGTAGATGTCAAAAATGAATCCGTTCAAGATTTGCCCAAAATGCGCATACACGTGGAAGACCCGAGACGAGTTTTTGGAAGACCCCTTTGTTTGTTTGGTCGGATTCCAGTTCAACTTCAAAGAAACCGAATCCGGCTACTTTTTGTTCAATCATATTTTGGAAGACGACCGCTGTGATACAACTCTAATGGTGGCGGTGGAGCCTTTCTTATCGCTAAATAAGGGGCCCATGTTCAATGAAATCAAATTTGGAAGCGAAGAGTGTGAAGGACATTGCAAAAATATTTCAGATCTGTCCCTATGCTCGGTCGAATGTAAAAATGCGGTCGCCCGTAAGATCATGCAGGATTTTTCACGATGTAAAATCCGATAAAAAGAAGATTTCATACCATTCTCGTTTTGTTTGTACTCGATAGAGGTGCCTGCCCCAAACTTTCAATATTTGCTATTCCCTCAAGATAACAAAGGCTTAATTTCGGAAAGAAACCTCGAATATGAGGGAATTGACCATTCAGACACGGAATATTGACTGGAAAACCTGACCAAAGGGGTGATGAAAGACACAAGATATAGGGTTAGAGACAAAACTGGCATAAACAATAATTTTCAACATGAGAGATCGATATCTAAACAGTATCACAACCTATTAATATTACGAAATATTTCATGTGCTGGCAAGATATTCCAAGTTCGATTTCTGTTATAAACTTCCACTTTTCGGAAATTGAAGGTTCAGAAACGTTATCGTAAACTAAAGCCTGAAGACACCAACTGCCATATTGTGGTTTTACATAAATATCAAACCCTCTAAACAATCCTACAATTTACTTCTCTTTTCTTACTTACATGAATTACTTAATATGTAAATCTTTACACAATAATTGTGTTTTATATTTCAAAATATTTTGGACTATTTTCCTTTCGATAGATATAACTATCTGAAATTTAATGAATTGATTCCCTTTGTCTAATCCGGCACGCTATTTGCTGTTATTATAAGGCAAATTCATTCAAAGCATTAAAGATAAAAAATAAACTGCTAAAGAAGGGGGAACCAAAATGATTTGTGATCGCTGCAAACAGAAAACCTTTGTTACCTATATCGTACAACCGGATCATGAAAAAGTCTGCGATCGTGAATGTAAAGGAAAAACGAAAATTGAAAAAAGAAAAGAATAATAAATAAATACATAGTGCTGTCCTATGACTTACCGGGGGCAATTTAGGCCAAGCTAGTACATGAGCAAGTAATCATTGCTTTGCAGTAATGTATTATTGCAAATTCATTGAATCAAAACGGAGAAAAACATGAGTACTTATGTCTACCAGAATAAAACTCTACATATCAATAGACATCGAAGGAAAGAGGATAAAGCTCCAAACGATTTCGAATTCCAAGAAACTGATTATGACGGACGTCGCAGAAAGATAAGGGATGGAATTTTAATTGTAGAACATGATCGCAGACAACAAAACGACCCTAATTACAGTGGACCTGAAAGACGAAGCGGTGTTGATAGAAGAAAAAACAAATCTCGCAGAGCAGACAATCAGGAACCAAAGGCAGCTAGATATAGAACATTCAGCACTGACCCAAGAAATACTTACATCGCTTTTCCCTCAAAAAATTTGCTGGTCTATGAAATAACTAAATATGGAGCGGCAAATGAAAATTGATCCATCAACTTATCATCAATTATCAGTTACTAAATGGACGGGCCAAAAAAGCTTTAAAGATACAAACCAAACTTTTTGTTTAGATATCAATTCAAACTGCCATGATATTATCGAAGTTCAAGATTATGAAGTTATAGAGTCCAGACCTCTCATTTCAATAAAGAAGGATTCTGCTAAAGAACTTAGCCTACTATCTCGAGGATTAACCCATAAAGAAAAAATGATACGTAAAAGGGTTACTACCATTTACCAATATTATGCGTATATTTCATTTACTAATAATAGGATCCGAATAGATATACGTATTTAACTATTGGAAGTGAATACGCACATAGCCCGTGGTGTTGATTAATCATCCTCGAATTCAGATAACCATTCTTCATTTATAAAATTCAAGCTTCTCTCTCCCCTCTCAAAATCAAAATCTGCATCTGTTAGTTCAAATCCAAATTTTTCAAGGCAATTTTTTAAATCCGTTTCAAGGTCATCAAAAATATTTATTTTTGTTATGTCGAAGTGTGTGTAAGTAACTTTTAATTCCATTGTTGTCTCCCTGAATCGATTTGAACTTTCTCTCTAATATTAGCTCCAGAAAGCCGGATAGGATTTCAGGTGTTCGGCTCCGGTTACCTCTATTAGGTGATTAGAATTATGAAAAACTATTCATAAATATTATGGAGTATACCCCATAATTTCAGATGATTCGATATGTTTCAGTACTGCAATTTAGACCTTCCAGTTGATGTAACCATCTAAATTTATTATAATCCAAATTGAAGCATGCCACAAACATTTGATTTTGCATGCTTTTTGCATATGTAAATTCTTAACTGTAAACATTATGAAAGAGGTAAAAATGTCAAAACAAATTGTGTGTATCTTAATTATTTTAAGCTTTCTTTCAGTAGGCTGTAACTATCAATCAGCACGAATCAATAAATATTCGACTGTCATTAAAACTTGGAATGGTCACCATATAGATGATCTTATTGATAAGTGGGGATATCCTCAACAATCATATACAGCATCCAATGGAAATAAAGTATATGTCTACTCTGAAGAAGCTACTTATATCACTCCAATATGGACCACACCGAATAATAATTTCAGGGTATATGGGGGCAAGACTAGTACCCTTTACTGCACTACATATTTCGAGACAGATAATAATAAAACTATTGTCAAAGGCAGTTATAAGGGGAACGCCTGTGAAACCATTAAATAATTAATTGTCAAAGAGTTATCCCTTGTCAGTCATTCTGGCAGGGAATTTTGTTTGTTTAGAATAGTTATCTTGCCTTAACGTTTCTTTTTGTATTATCATATTATTGTGTAACATGATTTCTCCTTATGGTGTCATGTTTAGGGATGTCCATAATAACCGGGGAACTCCCGTTTTTTGGACAGCCCGTCTTCTTTTAACCGCCTTTTTTGCAATTTTGTAAGAAACACGATATATGTACTGTACATTGAGGTGCTTAAACCTGTGGTGATGGCACCCCAAAAATCTATGCCCAAATTTAAATGCAAAAGATTGAGGTCATGATGTTGGTTACACATCTTCAATTTTTTAAATGCATTATGAAGGCAAAAAACCTTGAATTTTCTCGATTCTTATTATGACCTATATATTTCGTCATATTTTATAGTCTACCTCAATTGATCGGAGGATTTTCTAATGCCCAAGAGACCAACCTATGAAGAATTGGAGCAAAGAAATAGAGCGCTGGAGAAAGAAACCGAAAAGCTCAGAAAGATAGATGGAGCCTTCATTGAAAGTGAACTAAAATGTCAAGTGATGATGAGAAGTCTTCCAACTATCGTCTACAAAGGATTCAAAGACTGGTCTGTTGAGTTCACGGATAATAAAGTAGAAGCGTTAACGGGATACAGCTGCGAGGAATTTAACTTAAAAAAACTGAAATGGTCAGATATAATTTTAAAAGAAGATTTTGAAGCTGCAAAAGAAAGTTTTATTATGGCCTTAAAAAACCGCGATTCATTCGCAAGGGACTATAGAGTCAGGACTAAGTCGGGAGAAATCCTTTGGGTACAAGACAGGGGACAGATCACATATGACAAAAAGGGGGATATTAAATATACAATCGGAACCTTTTTTGATATCAGCGACCGGAAAAATGTCGAGGAAGCATTAACGAAGCGAACCGAAGAGCTCATTCAAGCCAGAAAGCTGGCCTCTTTGGGGATCTTAACCGCAGGTGTAGCCCATGAATTAAATAATCCACTGAATAATATCTCTACGTCTATTCAAATAGTTCTTGAAGAATTAGAAGAAGATAATATTGAATTTAAACGGAATCGGTTGTTAGAAGTGGAAAAACAGGTTGAAAGAGCTAGAGATATTGTTAGAGCATTGCTGGAATTTTCACGTGAAAAATCTTTGAGTTTCAAACGGGTACAATTTAAAAATTTAGTTGAAAATGCCATCGACTTTATAAAAGGACAGTTACCCTCTGGAATCAGTATTAATATGGAAGTCCCTGAAGACATCGAAGTAAATTTAGACCCAAAACGGATTAGACAGGTTCTTATCAATCTCATCTCTAATAGCTTGCAGGCGATGACGAAAGGGGGTGTCTTAACCATTAAAGCCTGGGAAAGTATAGAAGATGATGCAAAAATGCTATATTTGCAGGTTCAAGATACAGGCCATGGAATCTCCAAACAAGATGTTAGCAAGATCTTTGATCCCTTTTTTACCAAACGCGATGTTGGTAAAGGCTCGGGTTTAGGCCTTTCCATATCTCATAGTATTATTGAACAGCACGGGGGGAGCATAGAGGTTGAGAGTGTTCCGGAGAAAGGATCCAAATTTACAGTTATTTTGCCTTCGAATGATAATGATAAAAATTAACTTTTTAGTAACCTTCATAAGGTATAGCAAGCTTTAACCATACCATTTATTAAAAAAGCAACAGTTGTGTGATCTGCAATGCATGGCAATACGCCTAATTGTTGGGATATTATTTGGTCCTCTCAATAGGTTTTCATATAAAAGCTCTAAAATTTATTTACGGCTTCAATAGATAGTATTGGCTCATTTCCATGATTTTTTATGGATGGACACTAGGTAGATTAATGGTTACTTAAGCATAGTGGCGCAATGTGCCGCACCGACAAGGCCTGCTTTATCGTTTAGAATGACGTTAACGGGTATATTCTCGAGCAATTCCTTAAATCTTCCTTTATTTGTGAATGCTTCCATAAAAATATCTTCTTTTAATTTGGATAAAATTTTAGGCGAAATTCCTCCTCCCAGATAAACCCCGCCCGTGGCCATACCGGTTAAGGCTAAATTGCCTGCAACGGCGCCGAAGATGGAGACAAACATATTCAGTGCTTTTACACATCCCCCATCTTTATTTGCCAAAGCCGCTTCAGTGATAATCTTGGCCGAGCCCATTTTTTTTAGCTTTTGCCGTAACCCATCCGGTTCGTTTAAATGATCTGAGTCTTTCAACCACCTATAAATATTCACCAATCCAGGTCCGGAAACCACTCTTTCAATACTCACATGGCCATAACGCCTATGCAGATACCGCCACAGCTCATCCTCTGTTTCGTCGTTAGGAGCAAAATCAGCATGACCACCCTCTGAAGGTATCGGCACGTATTGATCGTTCTGATAAATCAGCAT
The DNA here is from genome assembly GCA_050117895.1 of Desulfobacterales bacterium. Taxonomy (GTDB): domain Bacteria; phylum Desulfobacterota; class Desulfobacteria; order Desulfobacterales; family UBA11574; genus S5133MH16. The sequence goes on from JASFLX010000028.1 coordinate 10,117, forward strand.
GGCTATCCCAAGACCCGTTCCGGGAGCAATCAGGGCAAGATTCCGGCCTTTTATGGGCTCTGCCTGATTTAAAGGAAAGAATTCATCGCTGTTCAATAGCGGGACGGCCATTGCGGTGGCGGTTAAATCGTTGAGAAGCATGACATAATTAAAGTTAAATTGCTCCTTGATCCGAGCTTCAGACACATTCCAGGGGAGGTTGGTGGTTTTGGACATACCGTTTATCACAGGACCTGCAATTCCAAAGCATGCATGGGTAACAGATGCCGGATGGATTTCAAGAAATTGCCGGATAATGGTTTCCAGATCAGGGGCATTTTTGCTTGAAAAGGTCTTAATCACTTTTGGCAGAGGGTGCTTTTTACCTTGGGTAAAAAGGCCCAGGTTGGTTTTGGTCCCTCCGATGTCACCTGCCAAAATCATTGTCTTTTCTTTAAAGTGAGTCATAAATTTCCGCCTTGGCTTTTATTTCTCGCCCTTTATCTTTTTTATGATTTTGGGAATGAAAAACGAGAAGATAAAGAGACCTATGGAGAAGAAAACCTTAAAGGATATCAGCTCTCCCCAATTTTCGGAGGCCCACACATCTTTCAACGTCCCGATAAAAAAGGTGAAGATAAACGTACCCACGATAATGCCCAGGCCGGTTCCCGCGACATAGTCCCAAAATCGGACTTTGGTCAGCCCCATGCCAAAATTCATGGGCGTAAACGGAAAATAAACTAACCGAAGGTACAGGACGGTGGCAAAGCCGTTTCGTTCGATGGCATCGTCATATTTTTTCAGTTTGTCACCGATTAGCGAAGCGGCGAATTCCCTTCCCAGAGTTCGTCCAATAAAGAAGGCAGCACTGGCACCGAACATGGCGCCAATCCATACATATAAGAATCCCCAGTAGGCCCCGAATATGGCGGCCCCCAAGCCTGTCAACAAAGTGCCGGGCAAAAACAAACATACACCCGCCACATAAATTACGATATAGACCAGCGGCGCCCAGAGTCCGGCAGATTCAAGGAAACGGCTCAGCTCTTCTGCGGTGAGATAATTTTTGATGGAAGTATATCGGATTAAGAAAATAGCCACAATAATAAAGGCTACCAAGATAATAGCCTTTATTATCGCCTTGGATTTTTTTTTAGGTTTTTGAAGGCGTCCTTCCACTTCTCTAATCCTTGCCTTCATTTTCGCACCTCCCTTAACCTAAATCCCGCATTCATTTTTTTCGAAATTCGAGGTTTTACCATTTTTTAATATGCTTAGAGCAGTTTGTTATTCAGAAATGAGCAATTTTTTTGATGAGCAAACCCGCGGAGAACGCCGCTCATCGAAAAAAGCGCCATTTCTGAATAGGAAACTATTTTCCGTTTAAAGACCAGTCGTAGTCCAGGTATTTCATCTTGATTTTTGATTTTTTTGCTTCCAACTCCTTTTTAAGAACTTCTTTGGCATATTTCATAATAAACCCGATAACATCGTTGTCAAAATCTTCCGAGAACCATTTGAATATTTTACTGATAAAAAGCGTGTTGTCCTCAAGATAATTTCGCTGCGGGTGATTAATAAATGCTGTGGTCGCATGGTTGAGCTGTTGGTCTAATGTGCTTCCAAGATAGGGCTCGGAGCTCAGCGGTGGGCAACTCAACGCCGCGCAATTAATGGCAAAATGAACCCGTGGATCTTTGAACCGGGGCCGAAGTATATTGTGTTCGATGTCATCCAACGTGAGGACATCGCCGTCAATGCGACACATTCTTTTTTTCCATGGACTCTTGAATATACTTCCAAGATCCTTTATGGATTTAACCCCGGGATATCCGCTTAGAATCAACTTTATGGTCCATGCGTTATATGCATTGATATAAAAAGCGAACTGTTCATTGGGGGACCGATTGTCAGAATCGGTTTTCTCAAGTACTTTAAGATACTGGTCCAGTATTTCTTCTTCGGCTTTAAAACCCCGGTAGTCGACATGGCCGTGTTTGACATATTTTTCCAGTAAAACGGCATAGATGCTATGATCCACCGGAGCTGAGGCCCAGCTTGGCTTCACCCGGTTTAACGGAGCCAAAAATATGAGAATTAATATAACGATATATATACAGGTTTTCATGTTACAGAACCTCTTCTAAAATCCAAACCTGAACTCAGGTATCAATAGACCCGCCTCAAGTAAATCCCGCACCGGCAGTGCAGGTATAACAGTGATCCGCGGTAGCGATGTGACTATCCGGCTCCGGAGGCCCCGGCATTTCAGAAACATGAATTTTACGTCCTCCCATGAAAAGGCCTCTGGCAAGATTAAAGTCACAATCGAAAAGAAATCCGTCCCATGAAACAGAGACCATGGTGCGGCACATTAGGCCTTGAACAGAGCAGGGGTTGAAGCCGGAAGAAAGCCTGGACATATATTTTTCCAAGTTGCCCGATTTTATGAGCCACCGTCGATATCTTCCCAAAGGCACATTGGCAAAATTAAAGAGATGGTTGAAAACAATTCCCCATTTGTCTTTGAGGACCTGACGAAACCTCTTTTCCGCCTCAACCTGGGCAGGCGGAAGAAATGCCCCGGTGGGATTGGACACCAGATTGAGTATTAGGCCGGATCCTTTGTGTCCATACCCGATGGCATTCAGCTTTTTAAGCGCATGGATGCTGATTTTAAAGATACCGTCACCCCGCTGTGAATTTGTCTGGAACTCGTTTAAAGAAGGAAAAGAGGCGACAATGATTACACCATAAGATTTCAACAGTTCAAACAAATGGTCTCTGTTACCGTCGTTCAAGGCCGACAGGTTCGAGCGCAGCATAAGCCGTGATGCCAAAGGAGACATTTCTTGTATCAGCCTGCTGATATTAGGATTCAGCTCAGGCGCGCCACCGGTGATATCTATGGTTTCAAATCGGCTTCGCCGGGCATAGGAAATAACGTCGTCTAGGACTCCTGACGCCATATTTTCTTTACGGGCCGGGCCGGCGTTCAGATGACAGTGGCGGCATGTCTGGTTGCAAAGAAAACCCACATTAACCTGTAAGGTATGGGTTTTCGCCCGGTTTAATTTAAGGCCGTGACCGGAAAGAGTCAGGTTGAACGGGGGAACATGAACCGTATCTTCCGATGAGTCCGTAACCTTTTTATGTAATGTTTGTTCGGTAAGCATTATTTTTCATGTATGCTCTATATGTTACATGGATAACTTTTCAGTCATGTTGCGCATCTGAATGCCGTGAACCAGCGAAGCACCGCCGCGAATGGCCGTTACCACATGGATCGCTTCTGTCATTTCCGCGAGATTGGATCCTTTTTCGAGACAGGCCTGTGTATAGGCATCAATGCAGTAGGGACATTGGACCGCATGGGCAACCGCCAGGGCAATGAGGGCCTTTTCTCTTTCCGTCAGTTCGCCTTGGGCGAACACGGCGCCATAATATTCAAAAAACTTTTGCGCGAGTTCGGGTACTTCTTTACCGATCTCTTCAAATTTCGGTAGATCTTCGGGATTGTAATAGGTTTCCATTTTTTCCCCTTTCCAACACTTTTTTTCTCGCCACAAAGGCACCAAGACACCAAGAAAGAATAACAAAATAAAATCCTTCGTGTCTTTGTGACTTGGTGGCATATTTTTTATGCAACTATAGGATTTATTCTTCACAGGCTTCAGGAGTACATGCCCTTCCTTTAAGATGGAAAAAGAACTTGAGACTTTTTTTAATCGTATCGGAAAATATCTTGGGAGAGAAATAGGTCCCGGCAACCTTTTTATTGATTTCACCGATGGTGGGATAGGGATGCACGGCAGAAGCCAGAGTGGAAAGTTTGACCTTCCCGTTTAACGTTGCCACCCATTCACTGATCAGGTCTCCTGCCCGGGGACCTAAAATCTGAACACCCACCGGCTTTTCTTTCTCATTCAGGATCATTTTAATCTTGCCTACTTTTTCCCCCTCTGCCAGGCTTCGGTCGTTGTCTCGGAATTCCTCTGTCCAAACCGCATAATCGATTCCGGCCGCCTGTGCAGTCTTTTCATTCATTCCGATGCTTGCCAGCTCGGGATCTGAGTAGGTACACCATGGCAGAAACGTATAATCGGTTTTCCGGGGAAGATGAAAAATTGCATTGCTGATGACAATGCCCCCTTCGTAGCCGGCGGCATGGGTAAACTGGAAACCTCCGTTGACATCACCGGCGGCATAAATGTGTTTGTGATTTGTCCTCAGCCGTTTATCCACCTTGATGCCTCGTTTATCAAATGTAACCCCAATATCTTCGAGCCCCAGTTCTTGAATGTTGGCGGATCTACCCATGGAGACAAGGATGGTTTCCGCTTTCAGATGGATGGTTTTGCCCTCGGCATTTTTAATGACCACTTCTTTGTGACGGCCCAGATCTTTTGTCGATTCAATGGAAGAATTTAAGTGGAAGACCACACCTTCGGAGCGCATGACGTTCATTACTCCGTCGGCCATATCTTTGTCCTCTTTTCCCAGAATCTGTTCCCCGCGATCCACAATATAAACCCTTGTTCCCAGACGGTTAAAGGCTTGTCCCATTTCTGTTCCTATGGGACCGCCGCCTAAAATGATCATGGACTCAGGCAGATGATCCAAATAAAAAATTTCTTTGTTGGTGATATGAGGGGTGTTCCCCAGACCTTGAATGGGAGGAATCACCGGAGACGAACCTGTTGCAATCACCCAGTTTTTTGCAGAAAAGGTTTTTCCGTTCAACCGAATGGCGTGTTCATCGATAAATTTTGGGTCTCCAAATTCTACTTTGGCGCCAAGATTGCAGAATCTTTCTTCGGAATCATGCTTTTGAATGATGCTGATCACCGATTTAATTCTTTTGGACACCTGGTCAAAATCTACCGGTGGCACGTCAACTTGGGGTAGACCAAAGGCGCTGGCATTTTTCATCTGGTGATACACATGAGCCGTTTTGATCAACGTTTTGCTGGGGACGCATCCAAAATGCAGACAGTCACCGCCAAGCTCCTTTTCTTTTTCAACCAGGAGTGTTTTGGCTCCCAGTTGGGCGGCACCGGATGTAACGGTCAGTCCGGCGGCACCGCCGCCGATCACTCCCATATCATAATCATAGTTGGTCATAACATTCTCCTTGTTTCGTGAACTGCGGGGATGGCTAAGTACATGTATTTGTAAATACGGTCACGTATCTATATTTTGGTTTATTCATTCTATTTATGCAAAAGTTTAAAGTGCCTAAAGTTAAGGTATTCTATCCATTTTAATTATAATTGATTGCGCTGAAAGCGCGTTCATTAATTTTAGCTCACTTTAGGCACTTCAAACTTCAAACTTTTGGACTTCACCTTATGCGGGATAGTGACCATATAAAAATACGTAATCGTATTTATGAATTAGAGCACTAACTTTCAGGAGGCATAAATGGAGCACTTGCGTACCGCCATGGCCGCTTCCTGCAACGCTTCGGCAAAGGTGGGATGGCCGTGGACGGTCCGGGCGATGTCTTCGGAACTTGCACCGAATTCAACAGCCAAAACACATTCAGCGATCATGTCCGCAGCGCGCGGTCCGATGATATGTACGCCTAAGATTCGGTCGGTTTTAGAATGAGCGATGAGCTTGACAAAACCATCCTTTTCTCCCATGCACCGGGCCCGACCGGCCCCTGAAAAAGGATAGGTGCCGATGCAATAAGGGATATTGCGTTCTTTGACCTGTTCCTCGGTGAGACCGACATTGGCAACCTCGGGCCAGGTATAGACCACCGCGGGAATGGCATCATAGTTTACCTCACCGGGTAGGCCGGCGATACACTCGGCGGCGGCGATTCCTTCAGCCGAGGCTTTATGGGCCAGCATAGGTCCCGGAATGAGATCACCGATCGCATAAATGGAGGGAATGTTGGTTCGATATGCTTCATCCACCAACACATGGCCGGTTCGAGAATCGGTTTCCACGCCGATCTCTTCCAACCCCAAATTTTGTGTCAAAGGCCGTCTGCCAACGGACACCAGGAGACGATCACATGTGATCGTCTCTTCTTTTCCGTTAGATTCCAATGTCATTCGTACTTTGTTTCTTGAGATTTTGGCGCCGGTAACCCTTGTGTTCAGGTAAATTTCCAGCCCCTGCTCTTTGAGAATCCGACCCAGGGTTCGGGCCACCTGACCATCCAGGGTGGCAGCAATTTGAGGCAGCATTTCAACAACGGTTACTTTGGCACCCAGGCGAAGCCAGACCGATCCCAATTCCAAACCGATATACCCCCCTCCTACAATACCCAAGTGCTTGGGAACCGTTTTAAATGAAAGGGCTTCCGTAGACGTGACGATATATTTGCCGTCAAATTCCAGACCGGGCACTTGAACCGGCGTACTGCCGGTGGCAAGAATGATCGATTGGGTTTCAAGGGTCTGCGGTTTCCCTTTGCCCGAAGATCCGGAAGATTTCGATATTTCAATGCGATCAACTCCGGCAAGACGGGCCGTTCCATGGTAAGTTCGGATGCTGTTTCCTTCAAGAAGTTTGCGAACATTATCCGTGAGCTCTTTAACCACCTGTTCTTTGCGTGCCATCATTGCCGGCAGATCCAGACTTAATTTACCTGTTTTGATCCCATGGGAAGCAAAGTGATCTTTAGCCAGGTGAAAATATTCACTGGAGTCCAGAAGCGCTTTACTCGGAATGCATCCCACATTCAGACATACTCCGCCCAGACGGGCCTCCTTTTCAACACATGCCACCTTTAATCCCAGTTGGGCCGCGCGTACCGCCGCCACGTATCCTCCAGGGCCCGTACCGATAACCGTTAGGTCGAAACTTTCTTTTTGTGTCATAATTAAATCTCCATCATAATCCGTTCCGGATTCTCTATGATTTCCTTAATCCGTACCAAAAAGGTGACTGCTTCTCTTCCGTCTACAATCCGGTGATCATAGCTGAGGGCCACGTACATCATGGGCCGTATTTTTATCTCATTATCGATAACCACCGGACGTTTTTCAATTTTATGCATTCCTAATATGCCGCTTTGGGGCATATTTAAAATCGGAGTGCTGAGCAGAGATCCAAACACTCCGCCGTTGCTGATCGTAAATGTGCCTCCTTCCAGATCGGCCAGTTCAAGGCGATTGTTTTTAATTTTATTCACGTAGTCCACAATGGCCTGTTCGAGTTGGGCAAAGCTTAAATTTTCAGCATTGCGAATGACCGGGACCACCAGACCGCGGGCGGTGCCGATGGCAACGCCGATATGGTGATAGTGGTGATAGACAATCTCTTTCCCGTCAATAAATGCATTAATTTCAGGGAATTCTTTGAGAGCCTCCACGCATGCTTTGATAAAAAAAGACATAAATCCCAGAGACACCCCATACTTTTCAAGAAAGGTTTCCTTGAACTGGGCCCGGATATCCATGGTACGGGCCATGTCAATTTCGTTAAACGTAGTAAGCATGGCGGTATTCTGTTTGGCTTCCACAAGGCGTGATGCAATACGCTGCCGAATCGGACTCATGGGTTTTCGGCTGATGTCCTGCCCCTCGGGAGATAAGGGCTCCGAGGGTATTTCAGGCGTTGATACCCGAGTTTCCGGGGTTTCCGGTGGCGCCGGCTCACGGTCCTGAATCCCTGCTTGGGCCTGTTCCATGTGTAGAAGTACATCGCCTTTGGTGATTCTGTTGCCCGGCCCGGTGCCGGTGACGGCGGTGATATCAAGTTTTTTTTCGGCAACCAACCGCCGGACCGACGGCGGAATGATTGGCCGTATTTCGGGCGAAGGCGGTTCCATGGGTACTTTTTCGGGCGAAACCACAGTCGGCGCCTCGGTCTCTACCGGCGCCGCCGAAGGCATAGGCGCTTCTTTTTCAGGCGGTACCGGTTCGGGTGGAACAGCCGGTGCTGCTCGGGTATCGATAATTCCCACCACCGTGCCGATGGCAACGGTTTCTCCTTGGGATATCCGTATCTTTAAAACTCCTGACGCTTCGGCCACGATTTCCAGGGTGACTTTGTCAGTTTCTACAACAAAGATCGGGTCGTCTTTTTGAACCGTATCTCCGTCATTTTTATACCACTCCACAAGGACCGCTTCCTGCACGGATTCTCCAACATTCGGAATTTTGATTTCTATCTCCATGGTTGCTCCTTTGCGGTTATTCCAAAGGCGAAAACTTTAGGGTTTTTACTTTTCAACTATACCCAAAGCATCTTGGATGACGGCGTTCTGTTCCTTTCGATAGACATTGGGGAAACCGGTCGCCGGGCTGGCCGAGGCGTTTCGACCCACATATTCAACCGGTTTTCCGGTTAATTTTTCGAGGCGACGGCCCATAAAAAACCACGCCCCCATGTTCTCCGGCTCTTCCTGAACCCAGAAGTATTTCTTGGCTTTTCGGTATTTCTTGATCACATCTTTCAGCTGTTTTTCAGGAAAGGGATGGAGCTGTTCCAAACGTACGATGGCCGTGTCGCGTTTTTTCAGTTCTCGGCGCTTTTGAAGGAGTTCATAAAATATCTTGCCGCTGCAAAAAAGGATTCGGTTGCCGTTTTTTAAATTATCCGGGTCGTCAAGCACTTGCTGAAATGATCCGGAGGCCATATCCTTAAGTCCGGAAACCGCCAGGGGATGGCGTAACAGACTTTTTGGTGCCATAACCACAAGGGGCTTGCGAAAATCGCTGATGACCTGGCGCCGGATCAGGTGAAAATACTGGGCCGGTGTGGTGAGATTGCACACCTGGATATTATCGTCTGCACACAACTGTAAGAAACGCTCCAGACGGGCGCTGGAATGTTCCGGGCCCAACCCCTCCCATCCGTGAGGAAGCAGTAAAACCAGGCCGCTTAAACGCTGCCATTTTGTTTCTCCGCTGGCGATGTAAAGATCGATGACCGATTGCGCGTTGTTGGCAAAGTCGCCGAACTGAGCCTCCCAGATGACAAGACCTTGAGGCTGTGCCAGAGAGTAACCGTATTCGAAGCCAAGAATGCCCGCTTCGGAAAGCATGCTGTCGTAAACCGAGAAGTAGACTTGGTTTTTGGCCAGGCTATTCAGCGGCATATATTCTTTTCCGCTTTGTGTATCCATCAAAACACTGTGTCGCTGGCTGAAAGTGCCGCGGCCACTGTCCTGGCCGCTTAAACGGATGGGAATACCTTCCGCCAACAAGGAGGCAAAGCCAAGGGCCTCTGCATTGGACCAATCGATATTTTCTCCCTTTTCAACGCAATCGAGCCGTTTTTTTAACAGTCGTTTGAGTTTAGGATTCAGGGAAAAATCATCCGGAACCGTATTCAGTTTGCGGGCAAAAGAAACGAGGTTTTTCTCTGAAATCCCGGTTCTCAAAGCATCATGAGAATAACGTCCGTGGAATTTATCCCAGTTTTCATAAAATCGGTATTCGGGAAAGACACAAACGCTTTCTTTAACCGCCTGGAAGGATTTTTGTAGTTGGGTGTTTATTTTTTCCTGAATAGCATCCAGGTCCTGTTCTTTGACATGGCCGTCTTCAATTAATTTTTGGGAATATACGTTGTGAATGGACGGTCGTCCCCGGATGCGTTCATACATCAAAGGCTGGGTGAAATAGGGCTCGTCGCCTTCATTATGACCGTAACGACGGTAACAGATCACATCGA
>JASFLX010000029.1:0-19661 GCA_050117895.1 Desulfobacterales bacterium
GCGGATCTGGTAGTATTTTCAGATCTTGACTCTCCAACCATGGAGACGGTGTATTGCGGGGGAGTTCGTGTGGCTGAGAATGGAAAAATTTTACCGGAAATCGAAACCCCCGATCCTGTTGTTTTTCTGCCCTCCATGAACGTTGACCTTGAAAAAATAGATTTTTCCATCCCGGCGGAAACCGGACGAATCAGAGTCATGGATATCGTGCCGGGCCAGATAACAACCGGGCAGTGCATTTTGGACGCGATGATATCACAAGGCAAGGCCTTTGCCGACATATCTCGTGATATTCTGAAAATTGCGGTTATTGAACGGCATACCGGGTCGGGTAAGGTGGGAAAAGGTTTTGTCAGAGGTTTCGGCTTGAAGCGGGGAGCCATTGCATCGAGTGTGGCCCATGATTCGCACAATATCATTGTTGTGGGAACAACCGATGATGACATGAAAGCTGCACTCCGGGCTGTCGTCACCATGGGAGGCGGGCTGGCGGCGGTATATGACAACAAGGTCTGTGCCGGTCTTGCCCTTCCCATTGCAGGGTTGATGTCCCGGGAGCCGGTTAAAGCGGTGGGTGATCAGATGGACCGCCTGATCCATGCCGCCCGGGAGTTCGGCACAACACTTGACGATCCTTTTATGACCCTTTCATTTTTGGCGCTTCCCGTTATTCCCGAGCTCAAAATCACGGATAAAGGGCTGGTTGATGTTGGCCGGTTTAAAATAGTACCTTTGTTTGTGGATTAGATTAGTGTCCATCCATAAATGGTCTTTTTGCCCAATCTCTGCGTTATGTTCAAAAAATAATCCTCGGAATATTAACCACAGGAATACACGGAGTATTTTGAGGATTAAAATTTGAGCCTGACGCAGGAATTGGGCAAAAGGGGGGCGTTTTTCAAAGGTTTTGCTTCCTTACTCAATGCACACCAATGATTCAGGCCTGCAATAAATTTCCCCGAAAGAATGGTAAACGTGGCAAAAAATGGCCAAGATATTGCCGAATATTGTCGCCATACCTGTGAGCTTGTGACTCGCTAAATAAACACAACCATCTGAAATTAAATAAATTATCGACTTTACGAAGCAAATTTTTTGCTCTTGCATGATTTTTGCATAAAAATTCAGTAATCTTAGAATTATAGAGTACAAAGGGCTGACTTATGAAAATCAAACCGTTTATTCAGTTTGGTATTTTTTGGGTATTTTTATGCGTTGTTGGGGGATGTGCGGATAGAATGCCATACGGTTTTAACGGTAAGGTTTCACGTTATCCGAATTCCAGGATTGTTAACTCAATGCACCTGGAGGGTGGGTGTTATGCCGAACTGGAAACCAACGATTCGTGGAAAAAGGTATTGGACTATTATAAATATCATATGAGCAAAAAAGGGTGGGCCATAAGGGTTGAACGAGAATCAGCATTGTTCAATAACGATGACTCGGAATCCGTCGCTTTTTTGGCTCTGTTTAAAGACAATACGGGGTTGATGATCGACACCCATACGCCGGTTAACGGCGGAAAAACACAGATTGCTTTATTTATGGGAGATACCGATGAATAAAAAAGGTTTTACGTTAGTAGAAATTTTGATTGGCCTTGCAATCCTTGCAATAATATCGGCCATTGCCGTACCCAGTTATTTTTCCTGGCTTCCCAGATACCGATTGCAAACATCCGTCAGACAAATTTATGATGACATGAATATGGCAAAATCTCGGGCGGTAAGAACCAATTCGGATATAGGGATAGAGTTTGACACCAATAATGAAAATTATAAAATATTTACAGATACAGATCAAGATCAGGTTCTTGATGGAGGCGAAACCGTTATCGGTAACGGTAAGGTGGAAAATGGCGTAGATATAATTCGCTCTACGTTTGCGGCAAACACCTATGGATTTAATAGTAGAGGCATGGCTGCCGGTACCACAGGCGATATTCATTTGACAAACCCCATCGGACTGTTTATGGGCGTGCGGGTAAATGCCGCTGGCGGTCTATCCATTATCAGCAGCCCGGATGATACCCTGCCTTGGCCGTAATGCAAGTTTTAGGCTGACCCCGATTTTTTTCATTATTGAGGATGAGCAATTCAGGGACGGGATTGCAAATAGACTCAAACTTTCCGACAAATATCTTCCGCTTTGGTTAAAAATTTCAATTTTTTCCTTGACCCCCTCCTTTTTCTGAGATAATGAACTCAGCTTGATTATATTCTATCTGGTTACGACGCGTTTTCCTATCCTTGTCAGCAAAGGAACGAAACGCACGGTTTAATAACTCAGGTCCGTACCGTATGACTGCAGCCTATGGTTTGTGCCAAAACAGGCATAAAAGGTACGGTCCATAAAAGGGATGCGGAGGCACGATCAGATATGCTGACAGAATATTATCCTATCCTCTATACTGTAATTCTTGCCATTCTCTTCGCCGGCGTGACCGTCTTTCTCTCACATATCCTCGGCCCCAGGCGTAAGTTTAAGGTTAAAAACGAGCCTTACGAATGCGGGCTTCCCAGCGAAGGCATCCAATACGCGGATACCCCGATCAAATTTTATGTCATCGCATTGCTATTTCTTGTTTTTGACCTCGAAGCCGTTTTCCTGTATCCGTGGGCCGTCTATTACAAAAAACTCGGCCTGTTCGGATTCGTGGAAATGCTTATTTTTATTTTGATTCTTTTATTTTGTTACATTTATGTATGGAAAAAGGGAGCACTGGAATGGGAATAGAAAATTATCTGCAGGGTGAAAACTATATGGTGACAAGTTTGACAAAGCTGGTCAACTGGTCACGGAGCAACTCCGTGTGGCCATGCACGTTCGGCCTTGCATGCTGTGCCCTTGAGATGATCGCAAGCACACTGTCCGATTTTGACATTTCCAGGTTTGGCTCCGAGGTTTTTCGACCGTCACCCCGGCAGGCAGACTTACTTATCGTTGCAGGCACCTTGACCAAAAAGATGTCGGTTATGGTCAAAAGAATATACGATCAGATGGCGGATCCCAAATGGGTCATCGCCATGGGGGCCTGCTCTTCTTGCGGAGGTGTGTTTCAAAGCTACGCCGTGGTCCAGGGGGTGGACCAAATCATACCGGTGGATGTTTATATACCCGGTTGTCCTCCGCGTCCTGAAGCCGTGCTGGCCGGTCTTATGAAAATTCAGGAAAAAATACGGACGGAAAAACTGGACCAGAGGCCGGATTTTAACGGCTGAACGCTGAAAAAAAGGATGGAAGCGAATGAGTTACAAAAACGTTATCCAAACTATCCATAAAAAATTTCCGGGTGCGGTTGTAAAAGAGACCGTAAACAAAGGCCAACGGGAGATCACTTTGGCGCGAAGCCAGTTTTATGAAACCATGCGCGTCCTCCAAGATAACCCTGACCTCCCCTATGACCTGCTCATCGATATACTGGGAATTGACTATACCCCCAGAGCCCCCCGTTTTGATCTCCTTTATATTCTCCTCTCAACAAAGGACTTCAGCCGCCTTATTGTAAGGATTCAGGCAGAAGAAGGGGAAGAAATTCCGAGCGTGAGCAGTATCTGGCATTCCGCCGACTGGGGGGAAAGAGAAGTCTATGATCTTATGGGCATACCCTTTTCAGACCACCCTGATCTAAAACGCATCCTTACCTGGAAAAATTTTGAAGGGCATCCGTTGCGCAAGGACTTCCCCCTTGAAGGAAAAGACTTTGACAAACCGTTTGATCCGGAAACCATTGAGGATTACACTTAAAGGAGGCTTTCTGTTTTCACACGATAATCGGTTTTTTTAAATAACGATTTTAAATACCTTACTGAAAGACGAGTGTAAAAACCATGGCTGAAAGCAAAACAATAACCCTGAACATGGGGCCCCACCATCCCGCGACACACGGTGTACTTCGCATCGTACTGGAACTGGAAGGTGAAACCATTGTAAACGCAACTCCCCGTATCGGTTACCTGCACCGCGGGATCGAAAAACTCGCTGAAAGCAGGAACTATCAACAGATAATCCCCCTGACCGACAGGCTTGATTATGCATCCGCTTCGGCGAACAATATGGGGTACTGCGTTACGGTGGAGAACCTGATGGGAATTGAGGTTCCCAAGCGAGCCCAATACCTCAGGGTGATCATGGCAGAGCTTGCCCGAATTATGGGCCACCATCTCTGGATCGGTACCCATGCCCTGGACATCGGTGCGATGAGCGTCGTTTTTTATGCGTTCAGGGACCGGGAAATGATCATGAACATCAACGAAGAGATATCCGGATACCGGCTGACTCCCACTTTTTTCCGTATCGGCGGAGTGGCTCATGACGCAACGCCCAAATTCATAGAAATGGTGCGAGACTTTGTCAAATGGTTTCCCAAGGGGCTTGACGGTTATCATAAGCTTTTAACGGAAAACAAGATATGGACGACCCGGACCATGGACATCGGAACCATTTCTGCGGAAGACGCGGTCAATTATGGCTTGACCGGTCCGAGTCTCAGAGGGTCCGGGGTGGCTTATGACCTGCGAAAGGCATTCCCGTACAGCAGTTATGATGACTTTGACTTTCAGATACCGGTGGGGGATAAAGGGGATGTTTACGACCGCTACCTGGTGCGTATGGAGGAGTTCAGCCAGTCCCTTAAAATTATTGATCAAGCCATTGAAAATTTGCCGGAAGGACCGGTAAATGTCGACAATCCATGGATCACCAATCCGGATTTGGATGAAGTGCAAAAGGATATCAGTGCGCTGATCAGACGTTTCATGATTCATATAAAAGGCCCCGTCGCTCCTGAAGAGGAGGTCTATACTGCGGTTGAAGGGGCCAAAGGAGAGCTCGGGTTCTACCTGGTTGGCGACGGGAGCGAACATCCTTACCGGCTTAAAATAAGGTCTCCATGCTTTTACCTGGCCAGTGCGCTTCCCCGTCTCATGGTGGGACATATGGTGGCAGATGCCATTGCCATTATTGGGAGCATCGATGTTGTTTTGGGCGAAATCGACAGGTAAGACCGGGATATTTAATATTCAGACAGATTTCATTCATATATATGACCGAAAAAGGGAAAGATGAGTATGGTCAGGTTAACGATCGACGGAAGTGAGGTTGAGGTTCCCGAGGGGACGACGATTCTCCAGGCCGCTGAAAAAGCAGGTATTCGTATTCCAACCCTTTGTTACCATAAGAGGCTGCCGCCCATCGAGTCGTGCAATATGTGCATCGTTGAGATCGAGGGAGAAGAAGAGCCTGTTAATTCTTGCGCTGCTCCGGTTTCAGAAGGCCTTGTCGTTACTACGAATTCAAAGGCCCTTCATGAGGAACGCACGGCGAATCTAAAAAAGATTTTGAAACACCACCCCTTAGACTGTCCCGTATGTGACAAAGCCGGGGAATGCGAACTTCAGGATATTGTATACGAATTCGGTATCGAAGATGTTCCCTATGAACCCCGCAAGGTAAAAAGAGATGATACCTACTCCACAACACTGATCCGTTACTGGGCAGACAGATGTGTCCTGTGCGGACGCTGTGTCGCGGCATGTAGCGATCTCAAACAAATCGGGGCTCTGGAAATACAGGGGGAAGATGAACATGCAAGGATCGTTGTCGATCCTGATAAATGCAAGTCCTGCGGGGAATGCCTCATGGTATGTCCCACCGGTGCCCTGACCGAAAATCTCAGTAAGTACAAGGGAAGGCCCTGGCTGGTCAAGAGGGTTTGGACCACATGCTCCTACTGCGGTTGCGGGTGTCAGTTTCAGCTGAACGTTCTGGACAACCGGGTGATCGGCATTACCACCGATGTGGACACGGGCGTAAACCGGGGAAGCGTCTGTGACAAAGGGCGTTTCGGATATGAGTATATCGGAGACGAAACCCGTCTAAAAAAACCGCTGATAAAAGAAAACGGCGCCTTCAGGGAGGCCAGCTGGGATGAGGCTCTGGATACGGTGGCCGAAAAGTTCAAGGCCATCCGTGACGAACACGGCCCGGACGCTATCGCAGGACTGACATCGGCCAAATGCACCAATGAGGAAAACTTTCTTTTCCAAAAATTCATTCGTGCGGTGATCGGGACCAATAACGTGGATCACTGCGCCCGGCTCTGACATTCTTCAACGGTGGCAGGTCTTGCCGCCACGTTAGGAAGCGGGGCCATGACAAACCCCATCGGTGATGTTCTCAAAACAGAAGTTATCCTGGCCATCGGAACCGACACCACGGGTAACCATCCCATCATCGCCAACTACATTATGGAAGCCGTCCATCAGAACGGGGTAAAGCTCCTTGTCATCGACCCGAGGCGTATCGAGCTGGTGGATCACGCCGACCTCTGGCTGCAGCACAATCCGGGTACCGACGTTGCCCTGTTAAACGGTCTCATGCACATCATTCTTAAAGAGAATTTACAGGATCAGGCTTACATCGATGAGCGCATGGAGGGTTTTGAGGAGCTGAAAAGCTGCGTTGAAAAATATGCGCCGGAATACGTCTCATCCATTACCGGGGTTCCCGAGGAAAAACTTTATGCTGCGGCCCGGCTCTATGGAGAAGCCGATCCCGCAGCAATCCTCTATACCATGGGGATAACCCAGCACACCACCGGGACAGATAACGTAAAATCTTGTGCCAACCTGGCCATGCTCTGCGGGAACGTGGGAAAGGTCGGCGGCGGCGTCAATCCGCTCCGCGGCCAGAACAACGTTCAGGGTGCCTGTGATATGGGCGGCCTGCCCAATGTCTTTCCCGGCTATCAAGCGGTTACCGTGGATGACGTCAGGAAAAAATTTGCAGATGCATGGGGGGTGGAAGGCTTTCCGTCCACGGTCGGCCTGACCATTACG
This sequence comes from Desulfobacterales bacterium, assembly GCA_050117895.1. GTDB lineage: Bacteria > Desulfobacterota > Desulfobacteria > Desulfobacterales > UBA11574 > S5133MH16. The sequence goes on from JASFLX010000029.1 coordinate 6,840, forward strand.
GAGATGTTCGATGCCGCCGAGTCCGGAAAAGTAAAAGCCATATATGTCATGGGAGAAAATCCCGTGCTGAGCGATCCGGACAAACATCACATCGAACATTGTATAGATAGTTTAGATTTTTTTGTGGTTCAGGATATATTTCTTACGGAGACCGCAAAACTGGCCGACGTGGTGCTGCCGGCAGCCTGTTTTGCGGAAAAGAACGGAACGGTTGTAAACACCGAACGCAGAGTCCAGAGGGTTCGGAAGGCGGTTGAACCTCCGGGAGAAGCCAGAGAGGACACCTGGATCATCAGCGAAATCTCCAGAAGGATGGGCTATACCATGCCCGCATCAACTCCGGAAAAAATCATGGAGGAGATTAACCAGTTGACCCCCAGCTATAAGGGCATAACGTACCAGCGGATTGAAAAGGGTGGAATCAGCTGGCCGTGTCCGGATAAAGACCATCCCGGGACGCCCGTGCTTCACGTGGGAAAATTCGCCAGAGGCAAGGGGCTTTTCTTTGCCATTGATTACATACCGCCTGCCGAAGAAGCCGATGAAGAGTACCCGTTTGTGCTCAGCACCGGTCGGGTTCCGCAACACTTCCATACCGGAACCATGACCCGGTGCGGCACCGGCCTGAATCGTCTTTGCCCGGAACCCATTGCGCAATTAAATCCTGAAGATGCTGAAAAACTGAACGTATCGGACGGTGATTTTATAGAAATTACTTCAAGACGGGGAAGTATAAAAGTCAAAACATGGCTCACGGAGCGTTCCAGCCCCGGAATGGTTTTTATGCCGTTCCATTTCCATGAAGCTCCGGCAAACATCCTAACACATTCTAAAGTCGACCCGGTGGCAAAGATACCCGAGTTTAAGGTCAGCGCGGTCAAGGTTAAAAAAGCTTCATGAGGGAGTAATCCAGATGGTTGAATACTTAATCATTCCGGTAATCAAACTTATTGTGATATTCAGTGTGTTTCTTTTTATCGCTGCTTACACAACCTATATGGAACGGAAATTTCTGGGACATATGCAATTGAGATACGGGCCCATGCGGGTGGGGTTTCACGGGCTCCTTCAGCCGATTGCAGACGGGATCAAAAACTTTTTCAAAGAGGATGTTATCCCGGAAAACGCAGACAAAACCGTCTTTGTGTTAGCCCCTGCGATCAGTATTGCGGCCGCTATTATTCTGCTTTCCGTGATCCCTTTCGGTCCTCCGATTAAGATCTTGGGACGGGAAATCAACCTATACCTTGCCAATCCGTCCATCGGCATCCTTTTTATTCTCGGATTCTCAACCCTTGGCTCTTACGGAAACATTCTCGGGGGATGGTCTTCAGGGAACAAATACGGGTACATGGGTGGGCTGCGCGCATCCGCCATGATTATCAGCTATGAAATTTCAATGGCATTTGCCGTGGTGAGCATTATCATGATTACCGGATCTTTTAGTATTGTTGACATGGTGAATGCCCAGACCGGATTATGGAATGTTTTTAAACAGCCGGTCGCCTTCCTTGTTTTTCTGATCAGTGGCGTGGCTGAATTAAACCGGACCCCCTTCGATATGCCCGAAGCGGAGTCCGAGCTATGCTGCGGATACAATGTGGAATACAGCAGTATGAAATTTGCGCTGTTTTTCCTTGCCGAATACATCCACATGATTGTTTTCGCCTCCCTGGTCGCAACGCTGTTTCTGGGAGGATGGCACGGTCCGGCGTTTGTTCCCGGCGTGGTCTGGTTTTTTCTAAAGATGTTTGCCGTCATCTTCCTTTGTATTTGGGTGAGGGCTACTTTTCCACGGTTGCGCTACGATAAGGTCATGAAACTTGAGTGGAAATTCCTTCTTCCGGTGGCCCTTCTTAATATTCTGGCCACGGGAATGGTGATGGCAGTGTTATGATGACCGGTTAGGAGTATTCATAAGTTCTAAATTTAATATTAATATACTATCCTGAAACAACAGGCAAGATAATGAAAGAAACCGATGTTATTCATGTGAGTAAAGATCGTCCGGAAAAGGGAAAATATGTTAAGCCCCTTTTCAGAGGGCTTAATTTTATATTCAAGAACTTTCTCTCAAAGCCGGTGACCCTTCAGTATCCCACCGAAAAGACGCAAAGGAGCCAGCGCTGGCGAGGTCTGCACAGACTCGAGGTTGACGAGAAAGGGGAACTCAAGTGCGTGGCATGCGGCCTGTGCGCCCGGATCTGTCCTTCCGAGGCGATCACTATTGTTCCGTATGAGGAAGAGGGAGGGATAAGATATCCTAAAAAATTTGTCATAAATGAACTCCGATGCATATTTTGCGGATTTTGCCAGGAAGCCTGCCCCAAGGCGGCCATCACATTGACGGAGGTTTATGATTATATCGACTACAACCGTACAGATTTTATTTTTGATATTGAAAAATTGAAAACCCCTGAAAAGCTTTATTTCAAGGGAAAATAACCCAAAGTCCGAACATCTTCTTGATGAAGGACGCTATACGAAAACAGCATTTAAGAAGGGTTTTTGCTCATGGAACAGGCACTGATACTGATTTGTGGCATCATTGCGATCGTCACCGCCGTAATGGTCATATTATCCCGGAATACCGTTCACAGCGCCATGTGGATGGTTGGAAACTGCTTTATTATTGGTGTGTTATTTCTTTTACTGCATTTTCAATTTATCGCAATTCTGCAGGTGATCGTCTACGCAGGCGCAATCATGATGTTTATCATCTATGCGATCATGTTGCTGAACCTTCGGCGCTCAGATGACAGTGCAGATCCTTTGAAAAACCTTTTTAACGGAAGGTATTTGCTGGTAGGGCTTTTATTTATCGGGATTGTAATCCTCGGGGTCGGCTTCGGTCCCATGGCGCTAAAAGGATCCATGACGGATCAGGCCATGATGAAACTCGGAGAGGTTGAACTGCTTGCAAATTACATATTTGCCGATGGACTCCTTCCCTTCGAACTGGTGTCGGTCCTTCTGACGGCAGCAATTGTGGGCGCTGTTTATCTGGCCAAGAAAAATTAATTTTATGATCGAAAAATAAGGTATTATTGTAATGGCTGAATATCAAACGATCTATCTCACGTTATCGGCGATTCTTTTTACAATCGGCTGTGGCGGGGTGATCACCCGCAAAAATGCCATTGTTGTCTTTCTGTGTATAGAAATCATGCTCGGGGCCGTTAATCTTGCCTTTATAACCTTCAGCCAGGCCAATCAATCTCCTGAGGGGATATTTATGGTGATGTGCGTTATGGCTGTTGCAGCGGCCGAGGCAGCGGTCGGACTTGCAATTTTTGTCCTTTTGTACAGGAAAACCGGCTTCATCAATATAGACAAGTTTAACCTGCTAAAATGGTAAATCGAGGTTAATGCAATGTTTGATTATGTATGGTTGATTCCTTTCTTGCCCTTCACTGGAGTGCTGGTAAATGGTCTTTTCGGCCGTCGTATAGAAAAAGCAAACAAAAGCCTTGTACACTGGATCGCCTGCGGTTCGGTGGGGCTGGCTTTTTTCGTGACATGCATCATCTTTGTTCAGATGCTTGGGCTTGACCCTGAAAAGCGTTTCTACGATTACACCTGGTTCACATGGATGGCCTCCGGTACTTTTGTTGTCCCCGTGGGATTTCAGATCGACCCCATTTCAATGTTTATGTGCATGTTCGTCACCGGGGTCGGATTTTTGATCCATATATATTCCATCGGTTACATGTGGCATGATGAAGGGACGTATTTCAGATATTTTACATACCTTAACCTTTTTATGTTGTGCATGATCACCCTTGTGCTGGCGGACAACTTCCTTCTGATGTTTTTGGGCTGGGAAGGTGTGGGGTTATGCTCATACCTCCTTATCGCGTTCTGGTTCAGCAACAAGGAATTTGCCATTGCGGGAAAAAAGGCCTTTATCACGAACCGGATCGGAGACTTTTTCTTTGCCATCGGCATGCTGCTGTTGATTGTGAATCTTGGAAAACACGGGATATGGTCCATAAAATACACCGATGTCTTTGCCAATGTTTCACTCCTGTCGCCGGATCTTATCACTTTGATATGCATTCTTTTTTTCTTGGGATGTACGGCCAAATCCGCCCAGATTCCTCTATATGTCTGGCTTCCCGACGCCATGGCCGGTCCCACTCCGGTCAGCGCGCTGATCCACGCTGCAACCATGGTCACCGCAGGGGTATATTTTGTGGCTCGCTGCAACATTCTTTATACCATGTCACCTTTTGCCCTGCAGGTTGTTGCCATTGTGGGCGGAATGACCGCATTTTTTGCCGCCACCATCGCTTTAACCCACAACGACATCAAAAAGGTGCTGGCCTACTCAACGGTCAGCCAGCTCGGGTATATGTTTTTGGGGCTGGGAGTGGGCGCCTTTGCCGCAGGCCTGTTTCACGTTTTGACGCATTCCTTTTTCAAGGCCCTTCTCTTTATGTGCTCAGGCTGTGTCATACATGCCATGAGCGGCGAACAGGATATGAGGTATATGGGCGGGCTGCGAAAGAAAATGCCGATCACTTTTTATACCATGGTCATTGCAACGCTGGCCATCATCGGGTTCCCGGGATTTTCCGGTTTCTTCAGCAAAGACGAGATCCTCTGGAAGGCTTTCAGCAGCCCGAATGGAAATACTATCCTGTGGCTGATCGGCGTGCTTGCCGCAGCCATGACCGCCTTTTACATGTTCCGCCTCATTTTTATGACCTTTTTCAACGAATGCAGAGCATCTGAAGATGTGAAAAAACATATTCACGAAGCACCCAGATCCATGACCACCCCTTTAATCATACTGGCCTTTCTTTCCGTTGTCGGCGGATATATCGGCATTCCCAAGGCACTGGGCGGGAGAAATCTTGTGGAACATTTCCTTGAACCGGTTATCGGGTTCGGAAAAGGGAAAATCTTTCAAGACGCCGCCGGAAAGGCAGTAATGCACGGGGCGGAAACCGCCGGACATCATTCATATACCATGGAATACCTTCTTATGATCATTACCACACTCATTGTACTCGGGGGTATCTTCACCGCATACATGATGTACATGAAAAAGAGGGAAATTCCCGAGAAGCTCGCTCAAAAGAACCCCTTATTATACAGGCTTCTGCTCAACAAGTGGTATATTGACGAACTGTATGAGTGGAATGTGCTTAATCCGCTTCATACATTCAGTGTCTTTTTATGGAAAATCACTGACGCTTTGGTTATAGACGGCCTTGTGAACAAAACAGCTCAATTTTTCATGTGGTGCGGCAGTATGCTGCGTCACATCCAGACCGGTTATGTGCAACGCTATGCGATAACCTTTGTCGCGGGCACGGTGGCGATTGTCATGTATTATGTCTTTTTAATGTATGTTTAGGATGAAGCTCTTTACGTGGTAACGAGGGCAAGTCGTTAAGATGATCCAATTTTATGCGGACAACATCTGAAAATAGCAACTTCTGGAGATAACAGAATGAACCAGCTTAATTTCCCGATCATCAGTTTCACTATTTTCTTTCCTCTGGCCGGGGTGTTTTTGCTTCTTTTTATACGGGGCGATAAAGAGAAAAGTTATGATCTTATGCGGAAAGCCGCCTTTGTAATATCCCTTTTTGAATTCGCGGTCTCCCTGGCTTTTCCGATTTACTTTAATTCCGAAACGCCGAATATGCAGTTTGTGGAGCATGTCTCCTGGGTCAAAAGCATGGGTCTTTCTTATTTTGTCGGCATAGACGGAATAAGCCTCTGGCTGGTGGTGCTCACAACTTTTCTTGTTCCGTTATGCATTCTCTGTTCATGGACGTATATCCAAAAATACGTCAAAGCATTTCTGATCAGCATGCTTCTTCTTGAAACAGCGATGATCGGGGCTTTTGTATCTCTGGACCTTGTGATCTTCTACATTTTCTGGGAGTTGATGCTCATACCCATGTTCCTGCTCATCGGCGTTTGGGGCGGGCCGAGGCGAATCTATTCCGCAATCAAGTTTTTCCTGTACACGGCGGCCGGAAGTCTGCTCATGTTTGTGGCGATTATCTATCTATATTACTACAATTACAAGATCACCGGAATTGCCACCTTCAACCTTCTGGAGCTGTACAACCTGCATATACCGATATCCATTCAGTTCTGGCTTTGCATGGCATTTTTCATTGCTTTTGCCATCAAGGTCCCCATGTTTCCGTTCCATACATGGTTGCCCGACGCCCATGTGGAAGCCCCGGCTGCCGGAAGCGTCATTCTTGCCGCGGTTCTTCTTAAAATGGGAACTTACGGTTTTATACGATTTGCAATGCCGCTTTTTCCTTATGCATCACACCAGTTCCTACCGATTATCGCGGTTCTGGCAGTTATCGGAATCATCTATGCGGCACTCGTGGCATGGGTCCAACCGGACATGAAAAGCCTCGTGGCCTACTCCAGCGTAAGCCACCTGGGGTATGTGATGATCGGACTTTTTGCTTTAAATATGCAGGGTGTTGAAGGGGGGATTTATCAGATGATGAATCACGGACTCAACACGGGCGCCCTGTTTATCCTTGTGGGTATCATCTATGAAAGAAGGCATTCCCGGATGATGGAGGATTTCGGAGGTCTCGCAAAAGTCATGCCGATCTTTGCCACGTTCCTGATGATCGTTACCCTTGCGTCGGTTGCTGTGCCCGGGACAAACGGTTTTGTGGGAGAATTCATGATCCTTGTCGGTGTTTTCAAGACGTACCCGCTTTTTGGTGTGTTTGCAGTCTCAGGAATGATCTTCGGGGCCACCTACATGTTATGGATGTATCAGCGGGTCATGTTCGGACCTGTTGATAAAAAGGAAAACGAAAACGTTCCGGACCTGAACCTTCGTGAGATCGCCACCATGCTCCCCATTGCCGTGCTTGTTTTTGTGATGGGAATTTTTCCGGGATATTTCATGAGAAAAATGGACGCTTCGGTCTCGCTTTTTATCAACCGATTCAATAAAGACTATCAGATGTATGTTCAAGAGGCGACCGGAAAAACCAATATCAACCTGGCGATAGAAAATGCCTCCCTGATACTATCGGAGGATCGGTCTTTAGACCAGAATGAAATAATAAAAGACAGACCTTTATGATTAAAGGTTTTTTTGCACCATAAATTTGGAGGAACGAATGGAGACGTTGGAGTTCATTCTGCCGGCAATAAGCTACTCGGCTGTTTGGCCGCAAATTATTCTTGTTGCAACTGCATTGTTCGTATTGCTTATTGATGTCTTCAAGCGAAAGGCGAAAACTGCTTCCATTGCTTTTATATCGCTTGCCGGGTCTATGATTGCCCTTGCTTGCCTGGTGATGACATGGCCGACCAAAGGCGGATCTTCTTTCGGCGGGATGGCTTTTACAGACGGATTTTCTTTCTTTATCACCCTGACGGTGTTTTTGATTTTGATAATGACCATCATGATCTCCATTAATTACCAGAAGTTTTTCCTTGGGATAAACTGCGGAGAATATTACGCCCTTATCCTTTTCGCCACTGTCGGCATGACCCTGATGGCGGCGGCAGGCAACCTGATTCTTGTTTTTGTAGCCCTAGAAACCATGTCGGTATGTATCTACGCCCTTGCGGGTTTTCATAAAGATCAGCTCCGGTCCACCGAGTCGGCGTTAAAGTACTTTCTGCTAGGAGCCTTTGCCTCGGGTTTTCTTCTTTATGGATTTGCATTGATTTATGGCGCTACCGGCACCCTGGACATTACAAAGTTAGGGCAATTTATGACCAGTCATCCTCAAATACTGAATTCAAAGCTTCTTTTTGCCGGGTTGATTATGATGACGGTGGGCTTCGGCTTCAAGGTTTCCATGGTTCCTTTCCACATGTGGACGCCGGATGTTTATGAAGGCGCCCCTACGGTGATCACCGGCTTTATGGCCACCGGCGTAAAGGCTGCTGCTTTTGCGGCGCTGATCCGGGTCATCCTTGTCCCCCTTATTTCTCTCAAAGGGGACTGGACGACCATCATGTGGATTGCGGCTTTCCTGACCATGACCGTCGGAAACATCGTGGCGTTGGCTCAGGCAAACATAAAACGAATGCTTGCTTACTCAAGCATCGCCCATGCCGGATATATCCTCATCGGATTTGTCGCGAGTACCAGCCTTGCCCAGGCCGGGATGCTGTTCTACCTCCTGGCATATGCTTTAATGAACATCGGGGCGTTCGGTATTGTGGCGCTTCTCGGGAAAGAGGAAGGGGAATATGACCAGATATCCGATTTTGCCGGTCTGGGATTTAAATACCCCATGATGGGGGTGGCCATGTCGGTCTTTATGTTTTCCCTTGCCGGAATTCCGCCCAGTGCCGGATTTATGGGTAAATTCTATATATTTACCGAAGGCATAAAAGCGGGCTATGTCTGGCTGGTCGTATTCGGCGCCATAAACAGCATCATTTCGATTTACTACTATCTTAGGGTGGTCGTGGTGATGTACTTCCATCCTTCCGAAGAACGGGTTGTCATGCCGAAACCGTCTCGGACCACCGTGCTTGCCTTGGCAATTGCATGCTGGGGCGTGCTTTTGATGGGAATATTCCCCTCATACTTCTGGTCCTTTGCAACCCATTGCATATTCACCCTTATGTAACATAAAGCTAACATCGGCTTAAGTTGCAGCCACAGGAGTTCCAAAGCATGCACAGAAAAATGTGCACAATACACATTTTTCTGTGCATTTTTTATTTGTTTATCCCTCCTCCGATTTTCCATCTCATCCCATCTGTGAATTTTCAAACATGTGTACATTTTACTATGGTCGTATGAATTTATAGTTAAATAAAGGTGTTGTGTGAACTTTAAATGAGAAAGCTTTCCTCAAATTATGCTTGTTGCAAGATAAAAATCTTTTTGGCACAGGTGTTGCTTAGGAATTTTTTAACCCGGATTTTTCATGAAAATTTTCGAAAGGTTTTTTTATTTGTATATCCAATATATAAAAAAACCGGTTAATCTCCTGTTCGCTGACATTCTCATTCAGGCTTCAATCTCTTCTCCCGTACCCGGCTAATAGCTGATTATAATCATATAAATTTTAAGATGTCATTTTTCAATTTTAGCTAACTTTTACACCTTTTTGAAAACAGGGATGCACAAATTTTTGTGCATTATTAAACAAGGCATTTTACTTGTTAGAAGATGTTTCTGGAATTTTGAGGACGATATTCGATGTTTAAATCCGTTGCTCAACAAACTGGTTGGCGGTAGCGCGACTTCCCAGCACTGCCGTGGTGAGGCGGCAGACTGCGCTCTGTCGCCGCGGTTTATGACGGAGCCCTCCATGTCGGCGTTGCGCCGCGAAATCAAAACCCGGGTGACCGAAATCACCGGCAAGCTATTACGACCCGATGTCAATACTAATTTTAGCTCTTTGCCTATGTGTGCCTGAACCTGAAAGAACTGGATATAGACCAGGTAATCCATGAGTATGGCGAAGACTTTGGTCGTCCAGCCTGGGTCCACATAGCTTCTTCCCGCCGGATGGACAAGCGTCAAGTGCTGATAGTGGGATCCTACACCAACTGGCGTTATTTGCGGCTGACGGTAGAAGAGACCTTGGCATATGCGACTTGACAATAATAAGTGATCTGGATGTACAAACAAAAAAGCAGGAGAAATTATGTCATCATCAAAACTTGGCGATTGGAAGATAACGGTGGTATCTATCGCAATCCTTGTAATGATTTTAGTGAGTCCAGTCATCTCAGTGACTATGGACAACATCGGCGATACAGAAGTAAAATCCGATGCCCAAGCGAAAGTGAACCACCCTCAGGACCCTTTGGCCGAAACAATTAATTTAGAAAGGCATACACCCAAGCCCCCATCAAAGGATGACGGAAATAGACATCAAAACCCAAAAGAAAAGAATGGAAAAGATGATCAAGATGAGAAAAATGGCGCTAACGTGCTGCCCTTTCAGCAAAAACACCTATGGCTGATATGTTTGTCAGGTATGTTCGGTGGCCTTTTATTCGGAATCCGTGATAAAAAACTGGTCATCCCACACCGTAAATCTAAGAATATTTATGAGCCGGGGGTTGTTACGGATGTGTTATTCGGTGTGGCTGGTGGAGTGGTTATATTTTTAATTCTGCCGGGAAATATTACACCGGAAAAAGACACGATAAGCCTGCTCAAATTCATTGGTGTGGCTCTAATTGGCGGCTATGGTGGCAGAGCCCTGGTGGAAAAGGTACTAACCCAGCAGATCAAGGATTTGCAGGATAGCGTGGACGACCTAAAGGCTCAAAATAAAGAGGACGCTGCTGGCATGGCCCTTATAAACAAACATTTCGATGACGATCCCGACACCCCGGCGGTCCCGCACGACACACTTAAAGCTGCCATCGCCAAAGCTTCGCACAGCCTGCAGGTGTATGCGTTTGATCAGGCTCGAACCTTTCGACGCAAAGCACTTCGTAACGTCAGAAAAAAGCACGGTCCCAACCACATCGACCGGGTAGTGCCGGTGTTTTTAGCTTTGATCGATTGTGACGAGAAGAATGTCTACCATCGAAACCATGGGCAACTTGCATTTGCGCTCAAGGATCAGGAAGCCGCCGATTGGGCCAAAGCCAAGGAGGAGTTGACCATCGCAATGGAAATTCGTGACCGAAACAAGGTTGGTGGGTTTTATGTGTACGAGTTCAACAGAGCGCTTTGCCGCATTAAAACCGTCGACAAACTGGAAGAGATCAAAAAGGACTTGGAAGTTGCTCTTTCCGGCCCCAAGACCGGTGATTGGGTGAAAAAACCGAGCCAGGTTTGCGCTCCGGACCTGGTTGAGTGGCTGAAAACTAACCGGGAGAGGCTCAAAGATTGGATCAAAGAGCGTGGCATCCAGATCCCGGAATGATGTTGGCGACCTTCATTGCCCGGCAGCATGCCATATGGACGCTTTTAATATTATGCAATATCAGCTGAGCATTATACTCATCAATGAAAGGGGGACAAAGGTATGGAATTTTTTGTTTTTAGACTCAATAAATTGAAAATTTTGAACAATCGGGAGTGGGGTCCCGGGGAACTGAAATTGCTCAGTTTCGTTACAGGACAAGACGTAAACCTTCCGGTTCTGGATGATCTTCAACGAATAACAGATGAGGAACGTAAAAAGAAAATAATTCAAGCAGCTGCTCAATCGGTTCTGAGTTCAAAAGTTCTAATGCAGCTTGACAATGTGAAAGATGGGCATTTGATGACATTTGGTGATACAGGCTACGCCCTTTATACTGCGAACAAAATTCCACTTTCGTTCAATTGGTCTCTGATGATGTTTGAAATTGATGAAGATATTAACAATCTTGGAAGGAGGGTCGATGGTGTAATTAGCGCTCCTGAATTTGATGGGTTCGTCGCTAACGTGATGATTCTGGCAAGCGCTTCGGCAAACCCGGCGGCGGCGGCAGGAGTTGCAATCGCAAAATACATTTTTGGGTTAGTTGCAGACACGATGATCGAAAACAAGGATGACCAAATCGGTTTGGCTTATCAGTCCTTTAATATGTTCGAGCATTACCCCCATGGGGAACGAAAACGTGATGATGTACCAGACTTGAGCAATAATATTCGAATCGACTATTCTATTTTCGGAACTAAATATTAGGCGTTAGGAACAGAAATTCACACCATTTCATAACATATATTCTTTGCCGTAAAGCTGGTTTTAAAGAAGAGGACGCATATAAAATTGCCTATTCAAGCCAGTATACTGATGACAACAACTTCCATTATTATGTGAATTATGAGGATGGCGGACATTTCTTAAATGAAATTTCACAGACAATGGACATTACCAAACCTTCACCTAAAAGGCAAAAAATCTATCCACTGTTTCATTTTATTCCAGGGGGTAAAGAGTCTGAAGAATCCTGTGTTCTAGAATGCGGTGAAGCATGAGAATGGGATTGTCGAAAAAAAGGAGAAAAAATGAATTTACCCAAAATCGGTGATACAATAAACGCAAAACAAGCTTTGGAATTATGCCGATATTTTGGCCTGGATTATCTGGTTGAACGTATTGAATCCAATCCGGAGGGCTATAAGGATTGGAAGTTCGACGGATGTTCGGGCTTGCCGGATGAATTGATGGGTTTATTTACCGGCTGTGATTGGGAAGACATCACCTATAAATGTTGTTTGCCGCATGACCTTTGCTACGGGTATGGTGAACTTGGAAATAAAATTGAAAGAAAACGAGTGGATACAAAATTTTACAGTGATCTGGTGACCAAAGCAGGTATGAATGAATGGACCGCTTCTGCTTTTCTTTCAGCAGTGAGAATAGGTGGTGCGGAAATATTCGGGCTGTCATTTTCATGGGGATTTGCCCACAGATAAAAATCGGTGGCGTTTGCTTTTGGGAAAGATATTTTCACGTTTTGAATAAAGAATAAAAATATCATAATAATATGTTATTATTGATTATATTTTCGAAAAGGCATCCACGGCGATCGCTAAACCAGGGATCTGCCTTAGGTCTTCATCAAACTGCCAAAAGCCGATGCGCGTCAATAATCAGACGATGACCCAGAATATAAGGACCCACAACAACAGACTGATAATACCTCCAATAACAGCACCCTTGAAGAAAAACATTGAGTCATTATTAAGGTCTTTTTCCACAACGTTATGGATCTTTTTAAAGATTTGAACAGAATTAGTTGCTTGCATTTTGTAATAACCCCCCTTTTTTTTATTAATTTAGCAAAACCTGTGCCAGGGTTCTTTTATGATTCCTTCTGTTTCAAATACTATTTATTTTTAATAGGTTAGGCAGATTACTCCCATTATCATCCATAAATTCCAAG
>JASFLX010000030.1:0-19389 GCA_050117895.1 Desulfobacterales bacterium
CAGAGAAGAAATTAAGCGTTATATGAATTTTCGGCACTGCCCTGAATGTCATGGTGCCAAGTTAAACAGGGCAAGCAGATCCGTGAAAGTGGGTGGCCTTACCATATTCGAAACCACACAACTTTCGGTGGCAAGCGCTCATACTTTTTTTAAAAAATTAACACTGACGGGTAAAAAAGAAATCATTGCAAAAAGAATCCTGAAAGAAATCAGAGAACGGCTCGGATTTCTTGAAAACGTGGGTCTAAGTTATCTAACCCTTGACAGATCCGCATCAACCCTTTCCGGAGGAGAAGGCCAGCGAATCCGTCTGGCCACACAGATTGGATCTAAATTGACCGGCGTCCTCTATGTTCTGGATGAGCCGAGCATTGGGTTGCACCAGAGAGACAATCAGCGCCTGCTTGCGACACTTTTACAGATGCGTGATCTTGGCAATACGGTGCTTGTGGTGGAGCATGACGAGGAGACCATACATGCATCAGATCATGTTATTGATATGGGGCCCGGTGCCGGGGTCAGAGGTGGTGAAGTTGTCTTTTCCGGGCACCCGGAAGCACTTTTGAATGAAAAAAAATCGCTGACCGGTCAGTACCTTTCGGGTCGGAGGTATATTGAAGTCCCGTCCAGCCGGCGTCTCGGGCACAAAAAAAAACTTATCATCAAAGGTGCTTCTCAAAACAATTTAAAAAATATCGATGTAGAATTCCCCTTGGGCTGCTTTATATGCATAACCGGTGTGTCCGGATCGGGAAAATCGTCCCTGGTCCTGGAAACCCTGTACCATGTTCTTGCCCAGAAGCTTTATCATGCAAGGACGCCGGCGGGCATCCATTCCAGAGTCCTCGGGATTGAACTTATCGACAAGGTCATCAACATCAATCAGTCCCCCATCGGGAGAACCCCCCGATCCAATCCCGGGACCTATACCGGTGTTTTTACTTATATCAGAGAACTGTTTTCAAGAACACCCGAAGCTCGTATGCGTGGATACAAACCCGGTCGTTTCAGTTTCAATGTCAAAGGAGGAAGGTGCGAGGCCTGCCGGGGTGACGGCATCATAAAGATAGAGATGCATTTTTTACCGGATGTTTATGTTGCCTGTGATGTCTGCCGAGGCAAACGATACAACCGTGAGACCCTGGAAATCAAATACAAAGGGAAAAACATCGCGGATATCCTTGACATGACCGCAAACCAGTCATTTAGCTTTTTTGAAAAGATAAACAATATCAGGTCCAAGTTGCAAACGCTTATCGATGTGGGACTCGGATATATCCATATCGGTCAACCGGCCACAACATTATCCGGTGGCGAAGCCCAGCGGGTAAAACTCTCCCGGGAACTCAGCAAAAAAGGCACGGGTAACACCGTGTATATCCTTGATGAACCGACCACAGGTCTTCACATGGATGATATCAACAAACTGTTAAATGTACTGTCACGACTCGTGCAAGCGGGTAATACCGTTATTGTGATCGAACATAACATGGATGTCATCAAGACCGCCGACCATATTATCGATCTCGGACCTGAAGGAGGGGATGAAGGGGGAAATATTGTGGGGTGCGGCACACCGGAACAAATAGCTAATATAAACGGATCTTATACCGGACAATTTTTAAGAAATGTTTTATAAGCGCTTTATTCTGAGATTTGAATATCTTGCGGCAAAACTTTTTTAATTGCCACGAAGGCACAAAGACACAAAGAAATATTAATTAAATCCTTTGTGTCTTTGTGCCTTGGTGGCAAATATTTCTTGGTTCCGCCCGTCCGCCATACTCCGCTTGGCAGGAAGGCGGGCTTATCCGGTTTGCATAAAACAAAACAGGGCCATGCCTTTAAAAAGCACAGCCCTGCTTTATTTTCATATGGATCTTTTTTTTAGTGGCCGGCGCCAAACAACCCGGCAATCGCAGCTGCCTGGGGATGCGCATAGATAAGAATCAGTGCGACAACCAGCGCATAAATACAGAGCGATTCTACCATGGCGAGACCGATCAGCATGGTAACCGTAACCTTACCGGATGATTCGGGGTTCCTGGCAATACCTTCAACAGCACCCTTGATACCTATACCCTGTCCGATACCGCAACCAAAAGCTGCAATCCCGACTCCAAAACCAGCTGCAGTCACGCATGCGATAAAAAATTGTAACGCTTGTCCTTCCATAATCTAATCTTCCTCCTTTTATTAAGGTTTTTTTGCTTCTTCCATTTTCCCATTAAAAAAACAAAAAGCAAAATATTATTTTATTATATTTTTTTAAACAGTAACAGTTTGGTTAGAAGTCAAATTTATCAAAACTCAAAGAGTCACATTAATGCGCATGTTCGATGGCGCCGGTAAAATACATGACGGAAAGCAAATAGAACACAAAAGCCTGTACCAGTGCAACAAAAATGCCGAGAGCCATTATGGGAAGCGGCGCAAAAAAGAGTCCGGCCAAAGCGAAAAGAATTGTTAAAACCAGTTCATGGCCCATCATGTTCCCGAAAAGACGGAAAGTAAGCGACAGGATGCGTGCTAAATGACCAATGACCTCAATGGGAAATATAAGGGGAACCATCCACCATACAGGCCCAAGGAAATGTTTTATATATTTGACTCCGTGATACTTAATACCGATAACGTGGGTAAAAAGTACAACGACAAGTGCACATGAAAGGGTTGTGTTCAGATTGGCGGTGGGCGGAAAAAATCCGGGAATAAGCCCCATTATATTGCAGGTAAAAATATAAATAAAAACAGTTGCCAGAAGCGGAAAGAGCCAGCGGCCTTCTTCTCCTGTAATATCAATCGTGAATTCTTCGATTCCTGAAATGATTATCTCCATAACGTTTTGCATTTTTGAGGGAACAAGACTCACACTCTTGGTAGCAATAAAACCGAGTGCGATAAGGATAATCATGGCCATCCACGAATAAACAATGTAAGGATACGAATGAGCGAAATGCCCAAGACCGATCAGTTCAAAAAACTTTACGAAAAAGAGATACGGATGTTCCACCTTAAGTTGCCTCCTTGAAAATATGTTTTGTTAGTTCGCACATGGTTGCAAGCATTATACTCGCAACCACAACCGAAAGACCGATAAAAAGACCCAACGGGTCAACATAGTGACCGGATATGAGAACAAATATGATAACGCCGCTGATTAAAAAGCGGATATAATATTTGGCTAAAACCGCTCGATGAGAAGAAAGGCGGGACGGCCTGAGTGATTTTTTAAGTGTCCGGTACAATAGATGGAAATTGATGGTAACAATAAGGCCGCCAAAGATAATTCCCCTGGCAAAATCAGGCGGCAAAAGAACAAGACCGGTAATGCTTGCAACAAAGAATAGAATCCAGTTTGAATGGGTAACAAATTTTAAGAGACGCTGCTGAATATCCACGTTAATAATATCCTGTTAGAGTTTTCTGCTCTTTTTTATTGCAAGCCCAATATTTCTATATCCTGCTGCGATCCCGAGCCCAAGGCAAATAAGCGTAAACCAAGGAGTTGTGTTAAATACCCGTCTGTCAAGATAAACTCCGATAGCAAGTCCGATAAAAATGGAAAGCGCAACGGACAAGCCAACGCTGCTGTAATATGCCAGTTCCTTTATGGCACGTCTGGTTTCCCTCTTCATGGGGAAAAACACCTTCTTGAACAAGAAAAGACTCTTCAAAATAAGAGCCGGTAAAAACGCATTGCATCTAACACATGAAATTCACCAAGTCAATGCAAAAAATAATTAAATTATAGGTGAAGAGCATTTGCATCAAAAACTGGGCCGTCAAGACAGGCATGCATGTAATTCCCTGATGCCTCTTTTCTTTCAACCGCACACCCCAGGCAAGCCCCCATACCGCAAGCCATGATTGTTTCGATGGAGACCTGGCAAGGAACGGTATGCTTTTCTGAAACACCTGCCACACATTTTAGCATTTCCAAAGGGCCGCAGGCGTAAATAATATCCGGCCGATACCGCTCTAAAGTCGTTTCAAGAGGATGGGTTACAAAACACTGGTCTCCGGCACTCCCATCGTCTGTGGTTATATGAATTTTCATGCCCATACGCAAAAAATCATCGCTGCACAACAGATCATCCTTTGATCTTCCACCCAGAAAAACCATGCATTCAGAGGGATCTGTTCCTTTTTTTTGCAGATATGTAGCTAAAAAAAGCATTGGGGCAACCCCAATCCCTCCGGCAACAATAAAGATGCGTTTATAATGATTCGAAAAAATAAACCCATTGCCCAGGGGACCGAGGATATTTACCACATCGCCTTTTCGGTGTCCGGAAAGCAGGTTAGTGCCCTCTCCCACGACCTTGTAAAGAAGTTCAATCCCTTCTGTCCGACCTTTGTTTTTAATAATTCTGTGTATTGAAAACGGTCGAGGCAAAAAAGGAGCCATCCGGCCGGGAAAGTGCAGCATGATAAACTGACCGGGTTTTGCGCCTGAATATCCCTTGTGACAGGTTAAACCAATTCTGTAATATTCGTTTCCTATCGGGTTATTCCACAGAACTTTAACTTTTTCCTGATACATATTAGAACTTAGAGGCTTCGCCCCAATTGGAATTGTGGAATAATGGAGTAATGGAATGATGGGTTTGAAGGAGTTTTTTACAATTAAAATGGTTTATTTCCGCCCTTATCCCCAATATTCCAGCATTCCAGCATTCCATTCTTCCATTCGGATGGCATAAATAGGTTTTCATTAAAAGACTTTTATTTTCATTATGTTATAGAATTTCCGAGACGTTGAATTATTTAAGACCGATTACAGATGCAAACCTTCCGGTATCACCCTCTCCGCGAAACGAAAAAAATCGGTCTATATTGCATTTTGTACATAATCGGCTTAAATTCACGTTATCGATCAAAACCCCTGCCCGGCAAAGCTGATCACAACTTAATGACCAAAAATCAAAATGGTCGTTATTATCCTTGTATTTCCAGTATTTCTTCGGGATCTCTTTTTCGTAGTTCACGAACTCGGCACAGCATGGACCCAGAGACGCACCGATTCCCGCAACAATATCACCGGCATTGCAACCAAAGCTTTTGTTCATTACCTTTATGGTGAGGCCTATGATATTATTTATACTTCCGCGCCATCCCGAATGAACATTTGCCACAACTTGCCGAACCGGGTCGTACATGATTATCGACTGACAGTCGGCCACTTGTATGACCAGAACTTTTTTTCGTACATTAGTAACCAGGGCATCCCCCACAGGTTTGTGTTCGGAATCCGGATGGTTCACACCCATCTGCTTTCTAAAAATTTCAGACGGTTCAACTTCCTCACAAAGATCAGAATCAAAAGTGATCGGGTGATTATTATCTTTCGAAAAGACCATGACTCTGCTTCCGTGAACCTGATCCGCAAAAACAAGGTCTTCTTCGTTGAGACATTTTGATATGATTTCCCTGTTCCGCCTGACATTCAAATCATCATCACCAACACCGAAACTGATATTTAAGCTTCGAAAAGGATCGGTGCTGACGCCGGTATTTCTCGTAAAGATTCCATGCGTAATACCGGGAAGCTTGGCAAATTTTTCAAATTCCAAGAACGAAACACCATTTCTGTGCGTTATTATCATGCCGTGAATTTTATCAACCTCCATCCTCGGGTTGATAACGGTTTACGATTCTTTGGATGATTCGCGAAGTCGAAATTTCGGGGACTACCGGAACTCTGACCACTTTGCCGCCATTTGCTTTTACAATATCAGCCCCTATGATCTCCTTTTCAATCCAGTCGGCTCCCTTTACAAGTACGTCAGGCTTTAATTCCTTTATAATTTTTAAGGGATCCGGTTCATTAAAAACCGTAATATAATCTACACACTCCAAACCGGCCAGAACTTCAGCTCTCTGGTTCTGGTTCACGATCGGCCTGTTTTCGGGCTTAATGGATCTTACCGACCTATCGGAATTTAATCCCACCACCAGAGCATGCCCTTGGGATCTGGCAGCGGCAAGATAACGCACATGACCCACATGCAGAATATCAAAACATCCGTTGGTAAAAACAATCTTTTTACCTGACTTGCGCAGGTCATGTACAATTTTTATCAAGTCTTGTAATTCTAATATTTTATCCGTCATATTTCTACAATTGAAATATTTATCATTGGAATTCGTATATATTAAATTATCATTCTCCATAACCCATTATGTTAATCTTCATCTTTCAATAAAAATTAGCCCGTGCCAGTGTCAACACATCCACACGCCCTGCCCCACCCTTCAATAGAACCTTTGAACATTCATTTACAGTTGCTCCGGTGGTATACACATCATCCACAAGCAATATTCTTTTACCCGCGATTTTCGAATCATTGTTTATATTAAAGGCATTCTTAATATTTGCCAAACGTTCTTTGCGCCTTAAACCGGTTTGGGGTTCCGTCCATCTTCTCCTTGTAAGAACATCTATGTCAACCGGTATATCCGGCAATCTGACATTTAAAAACTTTGCAATGCCCACCCAGTCCTTTACCAGAAGAAATGACGGATTGAAACCCCGCATTCTCAGCTTTTTTGAATGTAGCGGAACCGGCACGATCAGATCTATATTCATTTTATCCCAAAAACTGACGAAGGCAGCAAAAAGAAGGGTCCCTAAAGGTCGTGACAGTTGAGTTTTTCCTTTATACTTGAAACAATGTATCACCGCCATCATCGTGTCTTTATAAATCCCTGCTGATCGGGCCATTTGGAATCGCTTTGGCGAATCGAGGCACTCTCCGCAGAGGTGATCCTCCCCTTGCCTGCTTTTAAACATCATACCGCATCTGGAACATTTGGGGGATTCAACCGGCAAAAATCCTGATGAACAGATCGGACACAAAAAAGGGGCCATCAATTTATCAAAGACTTTAGGAATATTGTCCAAATAATAATTATCATGGACGGAAGTTGATACTATTTTTTTAATAAATTCCTGTACAAGGTTTGAACGGTCCGCATCCGTAGGTCTTGGTTTCACATCGCATATGTTATGCTCATTGGAATGAAAAAAAGATCCGCACACCAGACACCGCGTCGGGAAAAGGGCTTTTTTAAAGGCTTTGGCAATACGAATCAACATAAACGGTTTTATTATCATCAAGACAAATGTTATAGTCTCGTAAAAAATCAAATTTAGACGGTTTCGTAAAAAGTTCAAATTCAAGGCGTGCAAATTTTGTAATCATGAGGCGTACATTTCGTACGTTGAATGATTACGAAATGCAGCACAACGCAGAAGTTGGACATTTTACGAGACCGTCAAGTGTCGCTGTCTGAAGGCCTCATACATAGCAACTGCTCCTGCCACAGAGGCATTCAGCGAATTGACCGGCCCTAATTGAGGAATGGACATTAAAAAATCGCAATGTTTTTTTACCAAGGGTCGAATCCCTTTTTCCTCACCACCAATAACAATTGCTACATGACCTGTCAAATCACTCAAAAAGATGGATCTGTCCGATGCTTTTTCCATTCCGACAATCCACCATTCTTTTTCCTTCAATGCCTCGATGGTGTTTACCATGTTTGTTACCCGTACAAGACGGACATGTTCCAGGGCTCCTGCCGATGCTCTGGATACTGCAGGTGTGGGAGAAACAGATCTGTCTTTTGGAATGATTATACCGTTAACGCCCACACAAATTGCTGTTCTAACCAGAGCGCCAAGGTTATGAGGATCCATGACATTGTCAATGAGCAACAGCAAAGGATTTGTATCATCCGGCCGGATATTGTCGATAATATCAGAAATTCCGGATAGCGGGAAAAGACTTGTCCGGGCTCCGATACCCTGGTGTTGATCCGTTCCGGTCAAAGATTTTAACCGTGAATGTTCCACCCGTTCCACAGGAATTTTTTTCCTTTCGGCAAGCGTCAACACTCTTTCTAAGCGTTGTGAGATCTTTTTTTTTGCGATATAGACTGCAAAAAAATCTCTACGACCGGCTTTTAAGGCTTCAAGAACAGAATTGATTCCAAAAAGTGTCTCTGTTTTTACTATTCTTCCCATATCTACCCTTACCCAGTGTCCATCTGCCGTTAAATCAAACCATGAATGAACACGAATAAACACGAATTTAAAGATAAAATTTATGTCTATTTGCGTTAATTTGCGGTTAATTTGCTTTAGGCACTTTAGTTCATTTTAGTCATTTTTCAAGCTTGTTCGGGATTCGATATTTTTCGATAATGGCTATCAGTTTTTCAATGGATACAGACAGTCGATCATTAACGATAACATAGCGGTAAAGATCTTTTTGGGCCATCTCCTTTTCCGCAGTTAAAAGGCGTCTTTTAATTGTTTCCCTGCTTTCGGTTCTTCTCATTTCCAGGCGTTTTCTAAGCGTTTCCAATGACGGAGGCATGATAAAAATTGTGACACTGTCGGGATAATTCTCCAGTATCTGTAGGGTCCCCTGGACATCAATATCAAGGAGAATGTCACTCCCGGAAGCCAGACCCTTGTCCAGAAATACAGCCGATGTACCGTAATAATTGCCGTGGACTTCCGCCCATTCAGCCCAATGACCGCTCTCTATCCTTTTTTTAAAATCTTTTTTTGGGATAAAATAGTAATCGACGCCGTTTCGTTCACCTTTGCGAGGGGGTCTTGTTGTGTACGAAACCGAATAAAGAATATCCTTAAACCGGTCTACCAGGGCTTTGGAAAGTGTTGTCTTGCCGCCTCCCGACGGTGCGGAAATGATAAAAAGACAACCCTGTTTAATATTTGTCTTTTTGGAATTCGAACCGGATGGTCTGCTTTCCTGTTCATTCATGATCGATTATTTCGAAGTCTTGAGTGCTGAATACCGCTGGGATATTGTTTCGGCCTGTATAGCGGAAAGAACGATATGATTACTGTCCATAACAATGATAGAACGAGTTCTGCGGCCGTGCGTTGCATCTATCAAACGTTTTTCATCTTTGGCTTCATCTTTAAGACGTTTCATAGGCGCTGGATTGGGTGACACGATAGCAACAACCCGTTCGGCAACCACTGCATTTCCAAAACCGATATTCAAAAGATTCTGATCCATATACTTCCCCCTAACCCGGATAAACCGGGGAGTCCTTTGCAAAACGTCCCTTTTCGCTCAATTTCTGCGTCCCCGCTGAGCGGGATTTGTCAACAGGCTCAAATTTTAATCCGCCACCGAACTTTGGCGGATTAATCCTCGAAATACTCAATGTATTCCTGCCTGCCCCGTAGGTCCGGTAGATCGTACTGGGGTGGTTAAAATTATCGCATTGACTCGGGGCATCCATGCCCCGAGTCAAATCAAGGAACACCGCGTCCCGCCCTGAGGCGGGAACAAGTGATTCCGCAGATTGACCCCAAAGAAATAGGCTTCGCATTTCACGGGACAGGCGCAGAGATTGCGGAAAAGGGCCATTTCTGGATGGATACTATTCTACATTCTGCAATTGCTCTCTTATTTTTTCAAGATCGGCCTTTACCGCAACGATAATATGGGATACATGGGTATTGTCCGTTTTAGATCCCATCGTGTTGAACTCACGGTTAAGCTCCTGCATCAAAAAATTAAGTTTTCGGCCGGCAGGCTCTTCTGAATTCATAATTGTCCGAAATTGTTCGATGTGGCTTGAAGCCCTTACAATTTCCTCTGAGATATCACTTCTGTCGGCCAGAAAGGCCGCTTCCTGTGCTATCCGATCGGGATCTATCTCTATAATCCCTTTTGTTAAAGCAGCGATACGCTCCTTAAGACGCTGCTGGTAATGAGACAAAAGATCCTTCGATTCTTTCTGAATTTGGCCAACACTTTCTTCAATACCGTCAAGCCGGGCAGCAATATCTGCTTCAAGAAAATCTCCTTCCTTTTTTCGCATGGCGATAAGGTTGTCTAACGCTTCATTAATACAATTTTCAAAAACAGGCCAGCAGGATTCCATATCAAAACCAACCTCGGCAGGCTTAATAATACCTCCCCCACTCACCAGAAGGTCAATCGATATTTCTGAATTAATATTAAATTTATCTTTCAATTGCACAAGGCTATCATAATACGCGCTGGCTTTGGGTGTATCTATTTCAAAGGCATATGTCTCACCGGAATCGTCCCTGACATGCAGATTCACCTCGATTCGGCCTCTTGAAACCTTGCCGGCAATTAAGGTTTTTATCTTCTCCTCCAGCACAAGATATCCATGGGGAATACGCAATGCAATATCAAGATACCTGCTGTTGTAAGAACGGATTTCAATCAGAACTGCAAATTTTTCTTGGCTTTTCTCTGATTTTGCATATGCGGTCATACTCTTGAGCATTTTTTCCGCCTTAAAAAAAATATGCGTTCACAGGTTCACTGTTCAACCTTTAAGAGCGGTTAAATAAAACCACGAATGAACACGAATAGACACAAATTTAAAAATAATAACATCCCCTAATTTTAGGCATTTCCTTTGAACCCTGAACTCTGTAGTTTATGCATATGTCTGTTTGATGGTCTCGTAAAAAGTCCGATTTAGACGGTTTCGTAAAAAGTTCAAATTCAAGGCGTGCAAATTTTGTAATCATGAGGCGTACTTTTTGTACGTTGAATGATTACGAAATGCAGCACAACGCAGAAGTTGGGCTTTTTACGAAACCGTCTGTTTCAAATCGGATACATATTTATTCCGTACCCGTTCAAGGTAAATCAGCATGTTTGGCTCGGCATAATCCGGATATGTCCATGGTAATTTCATAAACCGACCTTTGGTGTATATCAGGGTTAAGTCGGCATAAATTCGTTGCCCAATATAAATCCTGTGACTGTAATTTTTGCCGGTGGCAAGCACAAACCTTTCCCGCAGCAGGTAACCCGGATCCAGATTGACCATTCTTTTGCTGTTTTTTAAATACACCAACTCAAGATCGTTGGTGATTCGCTTGATTTCTGACAGGGTACTCTGCTTGATCAGCGTTTCAAACGCAAGCATCCGTCTGAAAAGAGGTTTTCCCATCTCCGGTTCATAATAGGTGGTAAAATTAAACGGCAACCATGAACTTACCATATCAACAGGGCCAAATTTTTCTGTTAATGCTTTTACCACAGGGACAACCAGATCTTTTTCTTTGAGAAAAAAACCGATCACCAGCTTGGCAAGATTTGGCGTTTGAGGTCGGCTCATAATTATCAGACTAAACGTCTAAGGGCTTAGCCTCGTCGATCAACATAATCGGGATGTCATCCCGTATTTCATATAAAAGCTTACAGGCATCACATATGAGACCGTCTTGTGTATCATTTAAGTAGATATCGCCTTTACATTTGGGACAAGCAAGAATATCAAGCAGTTCTTTACTTATGGCCATTAATCTCCTCCTATTATTATTAAAAGTTGAGACCTTTGAAAAACGTTCAATTTTGTTCAAACCCAAGACAATTCTGCAGGATAGCAGAATTGGACAGCTGTCAAGCTGCCCGCAAGGGCGAGGGGCATGGATGCCCCGAGTCAACGCGAAAATTTTAACCACCCCAGAGAAATAGGCTTCGCATTTCACGGGGCAGGCACGAATACATTGAGTATTTCGAGGATTAAAATTTGAGCCTGTTGACAAATCCCGCTCAGCGGGGACGCCGGGATTGGGCAAAAGGGGGCGTTTTTCAAAGGTCTCATGTTACCCTTATAAGGGATCAACATAGATTTTTCAACTATTTTAACGGATTTAAACTTTGTTAGTTAGTGTCCGTCCGGAAATGTTAGATTTTGGTTTCCGGCAAGGCCCTAGCAAGTTTTCAACCTTCCCGAAACATCACTGGATCTCCGACAGGCATAGCGCGGATTGAAAACAAGCGAGAACGCCGCCGGAGGCCGAAAGATGCCCTTTATGGATGGGCACTAGTTAAATCCCCGGACATGCCTTGAACAAAAAAGTTTGAAATTTTTACATTCTTATGTATAGTGTGACAACATTTTTAGGTTTTTTATAAAAAAAGTTTGATCACGCCACAAAATACACGAAGAGCACGAAGGTTGTACGTTTTTTCTTCTTTGTCTTCGTAATCTTCGTGGTAAAAATAAAACCGATCTTTTTTGGTTCCGGCTTGTCCGGGTTAGGTTTTGATTATGCATCTAAGCAAAAGAATTTTGGTTACCGGCGGGTGTGGATTTTTAGGATCCCATCTCTGTGAACGATTGGTTCAAGAAAAAAATGACGTGTTGTGCGTTGATAATTGCTTTTCAGGAACCAAACAAAACATCGCTGCTTTTCATAATCATCCGAATTTCGAATTTCTTCGTCATGATATTACCTTCCCGCTTTATCTGGAGGTAGATGAGATCTATAATCTGGCCTGTCCGGCTTCACCGATACATTATCAGTTTGATCCGGTTCAAACGACCAAGACATGCGTTCACGGATCCATCAATATGCTGGGACTGGCAAAACGGGTTAAAGCAAAAATCTTGCAGGCCTCCACCAGCGAAGTTTATGGAGATCCCGATGTCCATCCACAGCCGGAAGACTATTGGGGAAGAGTGAACCCAATCGGTCTGAGGTCCTGTTATGACGAGGGGAAAAGATGTGCCGAAACCCTATTTTTTGATTACCATCGTCAACACAATTTAAAAATAAAAGTGGCCAGGATATTTAATACTTACGGGCCACGAATGCATCCCAATGACGGAAGGGTTGTTTCAAATTTTATTGTTCAAGCCCTTAAAGGAAACGCCATAACCATTTACGGGGATGGATCACAAACAAGATCCTTTTGTTATGTTGATGACATGATTGAGGCTATGGTACGCTTGATGAACTCACCCGACCCTTTAACAGGGCCTATAAATATAGGAAATCCAACAGAATTTACGATTTTGGAATTGGCAAAAAAAATAATTAAAATTTCCGGATCTAAATCAAAGATCACGTACGAAAAACTTCCCATTGATGATCCAAAGCAAAGAAAACCTGATATTACCCTTGCAAAAAAAGAATTGGATTGGCTCCCAAAAGTCGAGATAGAAGAGGGGCTGATAAAGACAATTGAATATTTTGAAAATTTGTTAAGAAATGATCCAAGAATTTAGACGTCCCGGTATCTTGATTCTTAAGAGGCAAAACGCCGTAGTGTCGAAAGCTATAACACTCAACGCTGCTCTATATTTTTATAACCTGGTTTGGGATCTCGTTATCCCTGCGCTTCGCCTGAACCAGCGCCTTGCCGACGGCTTCAGGCAGCGGACGCTTGAGCATGTGACATTGACCCGGGCGGATTTGTGGATTCAAGCCGCCTCTTCCGGCGAATCCTATCTGGCGTGGTCAATCCTCAAAAAATTACATCCCCGTATGCCCGTTAAAGTTATCGCAACATCAAACACCCGCCAAGGATTGGATATCCTGGATCGTGCCATTGCTGATATTGCCCCGAATCAAAGAAGCGTAAGCGCATATTCGGCCTATTTCCCCTTCGACAAACCTTCCATTATGGATACGGCGGTAAAAGCCATCCGCCCAAAAATCATGATTCTTTTGGAATCGGAAATTTGGCCGGGTCTCCTATACGCCTTGAAAAAACATGACTGTAACACCCTTATTATTAACGGTCGAATCACCGCCAGGAGTCTGGCCAGGTACCTCATCTGGCCATCCTTTTGGCGAATGATCGGTCCGGATAAAATTCTTGGGATTTCAGAAAGCGATGCCAAACGATTCGCCATGATATTCGGCAAAGAGCGCGTAGAAGTGATGTCGAATATCAAGTTCGACAATATCAGCAATATTCATCACGGACTCGAAACAGAAAAAGACCTCGGAAAAATTATTCGCTCCGGAACACCTTTCCTTGTTCTTGGATCCACCAGAAGAGAAGAGGAACCGGTCGTCGAAAAAATTATTCTTGATATCCATCGCAGGCGTCCCCTTATGGTTATTGGACTGTTTCCGCGGCATATGCACCGTTTAGCATATTGGAAAGAGGCCCTGGATCGTATGGCAACACCATGGGTGTTAAGGTCTCAAATTGAAAAGCAAGTCCCTGAAGGTACCGTTATCCTATGGGATATTTTTGGAGAACTGTCTTCAGCCTATAAACTGTCAAAAGGCGCATTCGTGGGAGGGAGTCTTGCACCTCTGGGCGGTCAGAATTTTTTGGAGCCACTCACCTGCGGAGTCATACCCGTCATCGGACCTTCATGGGAAAACTTCGCATGGGTCGGACGAGAAATCGTGGAACAGGGTCTGGTAAATGTAGCAACTGACTGGAAGCAAGTTTCGAACTTCCTTGTAAAGAGCACAGAAAAAACCGTGTCCCGCGAAAAAGTGCGTAACGCAGCTCTTACGTATGTGAAAAAACGCCAGGGCGGCACGGCCAAAGCCTGCCGTCTTATTGAGAAGTTACTCAACAACACGTGCCAAAAAACAGGATAAGAACTATATTCGCTTCGTCCCGCCTGCCATTGCAAGGCACGAGCGGGCAGGTCACAATTGGAATAATGGAACAATGGAATTCTGGGTTATGGTAAAATTCTTATTGACAGAAAAATAAATAGATGAACAACATCTTTTTAAGATCAACATTCCAATATTCCATCATTCCAAAACTCCATTCCAATGGTATAGGCAATTTGGTTTTAAGAAATTTATTGTTTTAACAAGTTATGGAATTTCTGAGACGTAAAATTAATGACTCATCTTCCAAAATGTTACGGGATCATACCCGCACGTTACGGGTCTAAACGCTTCCCGGGAAAACCCCTGGCAGAAATTTTGGGAAAACCTATGTTCTGGCACGTTTTTAAACGGGCCAGCCGCTGTCCGCAACTTTCGAAGACCATCCTCGCCACTGATGACAATCGGATTATCTCGGCAGCAAAAAATCTGAACGTTCCGGTAATTAAAACAAGAGATGACCACTTAAGTGGTACGGATCGGGTTCTTGAAGCTGCAGAACTGCTTAACGTGCCGGAAAACGCTGTTGTGGTCAATATACAGGGTGATGAACCCACTCTGGAACCGGATATGCTAACAGAACTTATTCGTCCGTTCAAATCTTCAAATGTCCGGGTAACCACACTAGCGAGAAAAATCAATATAAAAGAAGCCAAAAACCCGGACCGGGTCAAATTAGTTTTCTCTAAAAGCGGCAGAGCCCTGTATTTTTCCCGTTCTCTTATTCCGTATACCCATATCGAACAAAAGAACGAGTTTTACGGACACATCGGCCTATACGCCTTTCGAATGAATAGTTTAAGGCAATTCGTTGAACTCGGTCCAAGCGGTCTGGAAATAACAGAGAAGCTCGAGCAACTCCGTCTGCTTGAAAACGAAATACCGGTTCATGTTGTGATAACCGAATACCAAAGCGTGGGGGTAGACCGGCCCGAAGATTTAGAAATCGTCAACAGAATCCTTGGAAAAACCTGATGTCCGGAAATCATTTTCTCTCGCTTCCTTCCTATCGTGAAGCTGCACTTCCCAGAGCTTTGCGTATTTCAGAAAAACGTAAAACATCCCGAGAATGGCAATGATAAAGCCGGGGATACCCTCCCGGAAGCCTTGCTTGAGAAAATACATCTTGAAGAATTTGTAGGGGGGTTGTATTAACATTCGGGCCAGCGGAAAGCGAACGCGTCTCTTTTGTTTTTCTTTTGACGCAATGTCAGTGAAAAAATTGATTGTCCGGAGATGGTCCGCTATATTGCGATAACTGAAATGATAAAGGTCTCCTTGTAAAT
This sequence comes from Desulfobacterales bacterium, assembly GCA_050117895.1. Taxonomy (GTDB): domain Bacteria; phylum Desulfobacterota; class Desulfobacteria; order Desulfobacterales; family UBA11574; genus S5133MH16. Next base: position 15,706 of record JASFLX010000030.1, read on the forward strand.
TCCGAGTCCGCCCCTCGATCTTCACGTGATCATGCGGGTTGATGCCGCTCCAGCGCCCGCGACTCTTTCGGAAAAGTCGCAGCTTTCGATCAGGATACCAACCGCCTCGTAAAATCCAGCGCCCTAAGTAATATGTTTTTCTCGGCATTGTAAACCCGTCGAACTCGGGTGAATCCACAGCAAGCTCGGTTTCGATCTCTTTGCGCAAGCGGGTAGAAATGCGCTCATCCGCATCAAGGCAAAAGACCCAGTCGTGCTGTGCTTGATCGAGTGCAAAATTCTTCTGTTCGACGTGCCCCGGCCAGTCCCTCTCGATAACTCGAGGCTGAATTTCCCCGCCGTCTCGACTACGACCACGAAATCCGCGCGCCAACTCACGGGTCCGATCCGTAGAATGTGAATCGATGACAATGATTTCGTCGGCAAATCCGATGCTCTCAAGTGCCGCCTCGATGTTGTCCTCCTCGTTGAAGGTGATCAGACAGGCGGTAAACTCTGTTGTTTTTGACATAATAATCAGAGACCTTTTACAAAATTCGCCTTGTTGCACAATTATGGAGCCGGAGCAATAGAATCATTTAGTTACATTTTTATTCCTTATATAAGTAAAAGCACGCATGATCACCATTATTATTTTTATTTAATTCTTTCGCTTTTACCTTGAAGGCCTCAATTTGTTTTTGAGAGAAGATCGGCTGATGAGAATCTTTTAGATATTTACTACTATCGACAAACGGAATGTCCTTAAGGTACAACTCGCTATAGATAAATTGGCCTTCGTTTGAATCAAATTCTACATCCGACACTTTAAACCCGGCTTGTTTGCAAAGAAGCCGGATACTTTTAATCGTGTGTAGAAACAGATGGCGTGGTGCATCGAGTGCAAACCAATTTACACCGTAGTGGCGCCAAGCAAAGCAAGAGGCAACCGGAATCTTTATTAAGACATATCTGTCGGGTTTTAATAGCTCATTAAATTTTTTAAGCACATCCAGCGGATTGGGCATATGTTCGAAAGAGTCGTGACACATGATTAAATCAAATTGACCTTCTAACTCAAGATTTTCTTTTTTAAAAATCTTTACGCCATTTTGATAAAAAACGTTTTCTTTAATAAAGGGATCCACACCCATAAGATTATGAAAACCACTCCGTTGCATTCGATTTAAAAGTCTTCCGTTACCGCAGCCCACATCTAAAATTGATGAATCAAATGTTACATTTGTCTTTTTAAACCATTTAAATGAATTGTATTTTTTTGATCGAAGTGGCCATATTTTGTTATTCCCGAACAAACAATATTTTGATCTCTGACGACGGAAGAAAGTTCCAATAGGATTTTTTTTCGGATTTTTTATTAATCGATAGGGAAAGTAATTTTCGGGATAATATTTTTCTATGTTTTTTGGTATTTCCTTTATTTGCAAACAGCCACACGACGCACATTCGACATACTCGAATGGCTCTCTTAAACCAAACTGCATTTCGTATGCCGTATGTATTTTGTTACCAGAAGAATTCTGGCATATTTTGCATCTTGTCATCTTTATTAACTATCTGTATTTTATAAACTATCTAGTGTCCATCCATAAACGGCATCTTTCAGCCTCCGGCGGCGTTCTCGCTCATTTTCAATCCTCGACATAGCGCGCTATGCCTTTCGGAGATCCCGTGACGTTTTCGGGGAGGTTGAAAACTCGCTCGGGCCTTGCCGGAAACCAAAATCTACCATTTATGGAAGGACACTATCTAATTGAAAGTTAGAAGACTATCTATCCTAAATTTTAATTAACAGAAATGTAGAATGTGTCAAGCCAATAGAAAAAGCTTTAGCTGAATAGTCATCAGACCATGAACTTCTCAAAGGGTGTAATTTCCCAAGTCAAAAAACAGTTAATAGCCATTTAGATTGCTGTTTTCTTTGAATATTAAACTGGTTTATACACTTGCAAGGTCTCTTCATAAAGTTTTTCCGTGTTCCTTGCCTGATGTCCTAGAGAGAACCGTTCATGCGCTTTTTTCAGAGCATTCTCACCAAAAGTCTTCATGAGATCGGGTGAGCCCGCCAGCCGGATAAGAGTGTTCGCAAGGCTTTCAGGATTTGGGTCGACGATGATGCCTTCCAAACCATCATCGACCATTTCTGTCAGTATCCCCCTTCTTGTTGCAATAACCGGCTTTCCCATGGCCATGGCCTCACGCACGGCCCGGCAGGTACCATCAGATCCGGGAACCATGAATAGCTTGGCAGACATAGCCGCCAGCGCACCAACATATGAGTCTCCGTCAAGATATCCTACAGATTTCACAATGTCGGAAAGCCCCATGGATCGTGAAGGCTCTATGAGAACCTCATTGATGTGTGTGCCTCTGCCGACCACCAAGACACGGAGATTCGGGACCATGTGACGTACACGCCGGACAGCCTCAAGTACAATATCGAATTCCCTGTGACGCTGGACTCTGGCGATAATGCCAATTACGAAATCGTCCACATTCAAACCGAACTTGGCGCGCATGTCCGGTAGGTTCCGGGCAGGATTAAATCTATGTACATCCACAGCAGGATCGATTGCATGAATCCTTTGATCTTTTATACCCAGCTTCTGCAGCTCCTCAGCAGCTCCCTTGGAAAATACTATGGATGCATTGGCGCAACCCCGCATGAGAATCTTGTTCCTAAAGCGATCTGATCGTGTCCGGCTGTCTTCGTAGTAACTCCTTACCAATGGAAGCTTGCTTTTTGTGTACCAAAGCGCAGCAGCCGCAATAAGATGATCATTTACTAAGTGGGTGTGAATGATATCAGCCTTTTCATGTCTTAGGATATAGGCTGCATATCTTATTGAATGAAATGCCGTCACCGGCGCCAAGTGTTTACGGAGTGTCTTGTTCACAATCACCGGAACCCCAAACTCGTGTGCCTTTTCTTTCACTTGGTTTTGCTGCCCACGCGGAGCGCCTCCACACATAAATGTAACGTCATGCTTCTCCTGCAATGCTCGGGCAAGACTCAAAGCAGCATCTGCCGGACCGGTCCATTTATAATTAGCAAATATGTGAAGGATCTTCATGATATTATAACGAGCATGGATTCAACCCAAAAGGCATCCAACCGGTCGAAGAAAACATTGTTTTTTATTCCGATAAGCTGTGGCTTTTCCCGCCATCCAAATTTACAGCATAACACCGACCAGTTCGGCCAAAAACATTATTGGAATTGAAATCTTTATGCCAAATATTTGCTTATTATTTTATAATTGTCAACCATCACTAAAATTCCCTTTAATATACTCTTATAGCCTTTGGCATCAAAATGTCATTGATAACACCCCATTATCCTCCAAATTTTAAACCGGAGGTCTTGAATTGCTATTGACAATATTGCATCAAAATGTCACCCTAAATGAGCGTAAACAAAATCGAGAGAATCTTTTAAAAGCTCTAAATAACGCCATTTATTTTAAATATAAGGTTCGATTTATAAACCGCTATTTAGTGAAATATGATAATATATTTTTTTCTCAATTTTGTTTGCCCGATGGGAAAGCCGAGGACACCCCATCTGCTTTGTTGGAAAGGGATTGCGGTAATTTACTACAGCTTCACCCTTTCCGCCTTGCATCTGGGGAATCCTCGACTTTCGCTTGTATAAGTAAAAAATAATTAAAATTTAAAAGAAAC
>JASFLX010000031.1:0-18104 GCA_050117895.1 Desulfobacterales bacterium
TAGCAAACATTTTACCGGAATTGTAGGCTTTAACCGAATTTTCAAAGAACGGCTGACAGGAAAGTAAATTTTTACTTGACTTTCCTCGGATTAACTCAATTAGGGTGTCATTTTTTTATGGTTTAAAGATGAGAGAATTTTGACGGTTAACCGGCGGTACAATACAAGCAACACTCCACAAGCACATTAATATATGCATCAGGTATGGTCAAATGGCGAATAAAGATCACCAGACAGGATCGGCACGCAAAGATTGGAATCTTCGAGCCCGCGAAGATTTCAGAAACGCAATCATGTCAACGGTAAAAGGCGAGAAAGGAGAGGAAGAATTCCGGAGGACCGGGGTTGAAGATGCGAAGGTCATCTCTTCATTTTTCAAGGGGCGGAACATGTCGGATTGGCGGGTTCTGGAATACGGTTGTGGTGTGGGACGCTTGATGGAACCTCTCTCCAGGCGATTCGGAAAGATCCACGGTATCGACATATCGGACGAGATGGTAAAACTCGGACGGCAGCGTCTCAAAGGTTCACAGTTCTCCTTCCATGTGTTGAAAAACGGTGATCTCCCGTTTTCTGATGGCAGCTTCGATCTTGTGTATTCCATGCATGTATTTCAACACATGCCCAAATCTTCGTTTCGCAGGTTAATGCCCGAAATAGCCAGAGTTCTGAAACCCGGTGGTTTATTCCTATTCCACATCATGTACCCATATACTCTGCGCCGCAAGCTCCAGGCAGTTTTTGGAGTTGACCAGTTGTCTTTTCGTCAGTTTATTTCGGTAATTTCAGAAAGAGGGCAAAAAAGAGTCGAGACTTACCGGCGTCGCTATTACACTCACGGCCAGATCGAACAGATTCTCGGCCATAATGGAATGCGGCTCGTCAATCAGGTGCGACGGGGTCCAAAGAGGCGCTATCTTTGGAACATGGCCGAGCGTGCTTAGAAGTGGTTTCAAAACCTCCCCTCAGGCCCAATTCCTGTGTTGGGCCGAGGGATTCAATACTCGAAATATTATATATATTCCTGCGGTTGAATCCCTCGCCCCGCCTTGACTTTGAACCTGATTGAAGGCTTTGAAACCACTTATAACTATGGAGAAATGAAGTGCGCATAGAGGACATCAGTTTTTATTTTATGCTTCGTCGCATGGCGGAAAATCCTTGGGAAATTGTTCGATTTCGAAAGAAAAGGAAAAAAGAGAAAATTCTTGAGGTGAAGATGCGTGACGGGTGCAATCTTTTCATTCGTGGAGTATACAACGATTATCACATGTTTCATCGCATCTTCATGCGCGATGAATACCACGTTTCTAAGATTCCTCCTGGAAGTTTAAAGTGCGTCGTAGATGTTGGTGCAAACGTCGGCATGTTTTCTGCGCGCGTGTCTGCGATTACGCACAGGGTGATCGCATATGAGCCGTTTCCCGAAAACTTTGCATGGTTGGAACGCAATGTCGCATCCAGAAGAAACGTCACCCCGGTATGCAAAGCCGTTGCCGGGGAAGAAGGTGTATTGCATCTCTATCGCCCGGTTAAAGATGCTTTGAGCGGCGTGTACTCCAGCTTCCAGGAAATGGGTGGTCTAATGTCGGAAAAGTACGACAAAGTGCCTGCCATCACCCTGGATCAACTTTTCTCCGAACATACAATAGATCACTGCGATTTGCTTAAGATCGACGTAGAGGGACAGGAGTACGACATTTTATACCGAACGAGCGACCATACCTTTGGACGCATTCTTCGCATTCATGGTGAATATCACAACGTTGCGCAGCATGATCCTCGCACACGCATTGCTGAATTTGTTTCTTACTTAGAGTCCAAGGGATATTACGTTAGCGTTGAGCCCCACCGGCGCAAGGAAAACCACGGTATGTTCTTTGCCGTAAAGAATTAACCCTAAAGTTGCATAAAAAAGATGGCAAAGGGTTCTGAAAGCGTGACGAGCATTGAACATACATTGTGTCGGTTACCCCATATGAGGAATAAACAAATGGTGTACTTAAGGATCGAGCCTATTTTATGCCATCTTTTTTCCCTTAGGGAAAGCCTGAGGCGTCCAGCGTCTTCGTTATCAAGGGTTCGCAGTAGGTCGACTACGGCTTCACCCTTGATGCCTTGACGCTTAACGCCTCAGACTTTTGCAACATTAGGGTTAACGAAGCGTTTGCTACAAGGAATCGGGAAGCTTTAAAGCACGGCTGTAAAATTTGTTTTATGGAGTCAGGTGGTATTGATGGATAATATAATCCAAGAGATTAAAAGAAATCTGAACTCAAATAAGAAATTAGATTTACTTACTTCCCGGGAAATTAAAATAAATTTCGGATGCGGGAAGGTCAGGCAGCCAGGATATATAAATGTAGACGTACGCAATACTGAAGCTGTTGATATTGTTGCCACCCTTCCGGAACTTTCGAACTGTCTTGAAGGACAATGCAGTGAAGTGTATCTGTCGCATGTCCTTGAGCACTTCGGTGCTCCCGGCAAAAAACTCAGACAGGGTGACAGTGATGTTCTTGGAGTACTACTTCTTGTCAGAAAAATGTTGATTCAGGGAGGTATTGCAAGAATAGCTGTGCCGGATTTCAATGCGATCTGTAAAATTTATATGGACGGAATTTTGCCTTTGTACCCAAAACTTTTGGGAAGACTTTGCGGAGAGCAGGAGTATCCGGAGAATCTTCACAAATGCGTATTTGACAGAAATTTTCTTGAATTCTGCCTGTCACACTGCGGGTTTGAAAAGATACAAAATTGGGATCCCAGAGAGGAAGGGTTTGAAAAGGACTCCAGTTTTGACCAGCTTGGGGGTGTCGGAACCAGCCTCAACGTAACGGCTGTTGCCGGTAGCCGTAAAAAAGAGAAATCTGTCTGGGGAAAGCTGTTTAAAGGTAAAACATAATACTTTGCATATGAAAGCCCCCGACTCGTGCAAAATTTAAGAAAGGGGTTTCTCGAAAATTTTCATGAAATTTCCAGGTGAGTGTCCATCCATAAATAGTAGATTTTGGTTTCCGGCAAGGCCCGAGCGAGTTTTCAACCTTCCCGAAAACATCACGGGTTCTCCGACAGGCATAGCGCGCTATGTCGAGGATTGAAAACGAGCGAGAATGCCGCCGGGGCCGAAAGATGCCGTTTATGGATGGACACGAGTTAGGATAAAACAGTCGGATAGCCGGCTTGCAAATAACCATTTTTGCATCGAATCGGCACCTCGGGTCTTTTGTAATATTCTCTATTTTTACTTTCTTTCTTGGTTGGATTTTCGGGATGCCATTGATGGAACGCCAGGCATAAATTCCAGCATGACTTAAAAGGAAATCTCGCCTTCCAAATTCGGTTTGCTAAATCCGAATCTTCTTGTCCCCATCCTTCATAATTCATATCATAACCGTTTACTTTTAAGAAGGCTTGCCGATCAATAGAAAAGTTTAACCCCATGATACTGGGTCTACGACTGTGAAGTGGATTCAGTTGATAAAATAGACTTTTGACATGTTTCCATAATAAAACTTTTTTTCTCTTCCAAGTTACTTGTGATAAATAGTCCTTGTTTTTTATTTTCTTAAAATCTAGATTTTGAGTATATTCTTTTGATAATCTTATATACCCTCCGACTAAAATGCCATTTGGAACAAATCTTTTATAATGCTCTTTCACGAAATCAGGATGAGGAATTGTATCTTGGTCGGTAAAAATTACCTGTCTGGTTTTGGAAAGTTTCATTGTTTTATTGATCATCCTGGCTTTTCTAAAGCCTCGATCTCTTTGCCAGCAATGTATTATTTCAATCATATATTTCTTTTTAAATGCTTTGATTACTTCTCTAGTATCTGAGTCACTACCATCGTCAGCAATTAATATCCTGAAATATGGATAGGTTTGTTGTGTAAATCCTAATAATGTTTTTCGTAAGGCATCCTCCCAGTTATAGGCGGAAATAATTACATCAATTTTATACATTTTTTTACATTACCCAATCTAAATATCACCTTTATTTTAGTTCATCAAGAACCAGTCCAAATACTTTTGTATTCTTAGTTCTTGTTATCTCCCATACTTTTTTGTAAATACTTCTTCTTTTCTGCCGAGTTAGTTTTTCTTCTAATGAATAACAATGGAAAAATCTTATCCGATCTTTATAGGTAACGGCATTGCTTAACGAAGCATTTAGCTGGGCTAAATTAACAATTCGCCTTTTTTCAGAAAGATTTCTAATTCTCACACCATCAAGATCTATCATCACAAAAGTGTCTCTTGTGTATAGCACATTGTCAGAGTTAAAATCTCTTTGCCATACATTTCGATCATGTATTTTCTTAAGCCAAAACGCTAAACCTCTGACCACCATGCGTTTTTTCTTTTTATCTTTTATTGAAGATAGATAATCGTTTAAACCTATACCGCTCTCCAGATACTCCGATAGAAAAAATCTTTTTTTCCCTATCCTATAGTAACCCAAAGATTTTGGAACCGGAATGTTTCGAACTTCAAGAGCTCTTGAGTTTTTCCAGCAATCAAAGCACCTGTCACGATGCAATATCCTTTTTTCATGAATTTTCAGGCACACATTTTTGTAGGCAATCACTCTGTCTTCTTTTAATTTTTTTCCTACTCGTAATGCGTTCTCAATCTCCTTTCTTCCCCATTGAAACTCTTTTCTTTTGTATCCGTTAATTCCGTTGAAATTTACAATGGCAAATTCGCTGCTGTTTTTACAACATCTTTTAGCTCGCGATCGATAGTATCGTTTTCGGTGCTTTTGGCCGGCACGCTCGACCTCCCCTATATTTACCTCGTTTTTGAACAACTTATTATAAGCGCTTAATAATTCCGTGAACCATTGTTGATCTTGTCGGTGAGGAACAAAGCCAAAAAATAATTTGCCTAAATTACTTACTCTTAACCATTTGGGTAATCTTCCTAATGTATAGACTTCCTGAACATCAATGAGACATGATTGACCATTGGGTTTTATTATTACATTTGCAGGATGGAAATCCGCATGATAAATTCCTCTGAGATGTAGCTCAGCAAAAAACTTGCCTAAATTTCCAGGATTGGGGACACGTTGTTCATTCAGAGAAATACCGTCGACTTTTTTTGTCACTATAAAAAAACTTTTTGGCCTTTGTTCCCGTCTTTCTCCTTTTATGACCGGCTCTGCTGTCTCAATACCCAACATCATGAGCTTATGTAGGTTTCGCCACTCTGCCCACCGTCTCCAAGGGAGGATATGGTGGCGCAAGCGGTCTTTTGTTCGAACCAGATGACTGAGTTTTAGGAAATAGTCACCTTTTGATGTCTGAAGATAAAAGACTTGTCGTTTTTCAGTATTCTTTATTATCTTACAGCCAAAGCTGTTTCTAAAAATCTTGTCAAGGGTAATATTTGAAAAAACTGGGCTATTTTTTGTTTGAAAACCTGAAAGTTCTTCATGCAACTTGTTGATTAATTCCATCTCAGTTTTTTTTCGAAATTTACTTTTGCTCTTGTGCTTGATTCATCTATCTTTTATAAGAACGATTCAAATCGCTTTAATCAGGACCGATGGGTATCTCAAAACGATCAGGGGTGACATATTCATCTATAGAGCGCACCTGAAGCAAGGGTTTCCCCCCCAAAAAAGCAGCCCAGGAACAGAAAGTACTTACCGTCCCCAGTATATAATCACACTGGCTAAGTAGATAATTATCTTCAACGCTTGTTTCCTTCACAAAATCTGTACGCTTGTTTCCATAGTCACTTGCTTCATCGTTACCCGGACCGAAAATGATGTCTAACCCTATAAAATCTTCTGCTTTTTGTTTTGCATCTGAGCAAATGGCAAAACCGACTTTAACATCCGGTAAAGCTTTTGCAAAACCGACCATCCAGCTTCGATACTGCCGAGGTGAGAAAAAGAGATCTCCTCCTTCATGTTTTCGGTAATCACCATGACGGATATGGACACCGAGCACCAAATCAACCCGGGACCGTAACTCGGACAATCCCTCATCCGCTCGCTGTTTCAAATATGGAAGCGGCGTAAAAATTGAACGTATTGTATCTGCATATTTAGCACATAGATAATATTCTCGAATTTTCCAAGTCTGAACCATTGCCAATCGTCCTCCTCTGGCTTCTATCCGGTTTAAAAATTCCATCAATCCTGTACCTTCTGGATTACGAGTCGCTTTCCTGGATTGAATGGGGCACCACGGTAGCAGCCTTGAAATCTTTGACATTTGATACAGTACTCGGACACAAAAATAGATAAAACTGCGTATCCATCTCGGTGTCGGAGTCCTGTCAACAGATAAATCTTTCTGTAAAAGCAAACGTCCTCTCGTGCATGAAAAGAAATCAGCATAATCTCCAAGGGTTGGATTCAGAAAAGTGCAACCTTTTTCAAGACAACACGCCAACAGATGCGCATGCATGGTAAGTCGATTACCCATCTGTGCGTTGCGTTTCGAAAGAATAACATATTTTAACATACAATCGATCTCATTCCATTATTGAAGAGATATATTTTAATAATAACCAGCAGTCGGGGTGTTTTTCTTTTAGAGCCCCAAATTAAGCGAAATGAATGATCCGCAACGAAATCGTACACTGTTTGAATGCATTAGGGATCGTCGCGAAAAAACAGCGCTTTTATGAATTCGTAATGAAAAGATAAAAAATGTTATCTACCTAAATTAGTTATGTAAATATCGATACACTGTTTTTTCGTTACGAGCCCTTATGTATGAGTTTGTACGATGGTGTTGCGGATTATTCATGGAGCGGTTAAATTAAAAAAAACTCCCCGATACCTCAATAATAATATTATCAATAATCTCCTAAAATCTGACGATAAACATCAATATTTCCGTCAACCATTGTGTCAATAGTGAACTTTTGTTTCACCATTGACTGGCCTGTTTTTGCCACTCGCTTTGCCAGTTCATCATGGGTAAGCATCCGGATAATCCCTTCCGACAATGACTTAGGATCGGCCGGAGAAACCAAAATCCCGCTTTCTCCATCTTTAATGATTTCCGGAATTCCACCCGAATTAGCAGCTACAACCGGTCTTCCAAGGGCCAGTGCGTCAAGAACTGCGGTTCCCAAACCTTCCTGAACGCTGCTCATAACAAAAAGATCGGCAATCTGGTAAAAAGCACCCACATCTCGGCGAAATCCGGTAAAAATAAGCTCCTTGTTGAGTCCAAGAGATGCAGCTAATATCTTAAGCTTGTCCATCAACTCACCGCCACCGACAATAAAAAAACGGGCCGTGGGAATCTTGGCCAGAACGAGCGGAATCGCTCTAACCAGATATTGTTGTCCTTTATGCCCGGCCAGATGAGCAACATTTATCACAATCTGTTCACTGCTTTTGATATTAAACTCAGCGATAAGGTCATCCGTGCCGGCATTAGCAAATCTGTTTGGGTTTATTCCACTTGGGACTACAAAAATACGGCCGGCCGGAATGCCGTCATTCACCAGAACATCTTTTATTTTATGGGAAATGGCAATATAAAAATCGGACATATAGCGGTACTTTATACCGCTTAACTTCAGAAAACTGTGGCGGAAAATAGAAAAATCGACCCTGCGAGTCACCAGACGATTGACGTTGGTACCAATAGAAGAAAAAAACGATAGTGTATGTGCGTGAGAAGTATGGGAATGGAGGATGTCATATCTGAATCTGTTAATCAGTGTCCGGATCCGAAAGCAGGCCAAAGGGTCAACCTCTCCGTGCATGGAAATAGGAAAGGTTTTAATTCCGGTTTCTTCTGCTTTTTCAGCCATGGGAGAATCGGGTTGGCATAATAAATGAGATGATATATTTCTTTGTTTAAGGCCCATAAGGAGATTGAAGGTTTGCTGCTCTCCACCTCGCCAAGTTTTTTCGGTGTTGATATGAAGAATTCTCATAACATACTGCTTCCATTTTCAAAATGCGATATAATTTCGTCTATGACCACATCATATGTTCGGTTAGAATGTACGAATTGATAACCCCTGCGGGCAATTTTTTTTCTTTGTTCGTCATGCTTGAGATAGTAATCAATCAAACGAAGACACTCTTCCTTGCTATGGAACCATTCAAGATGAACCCCTTTTTTAAAGATAGTTTCCATCCCATGAATATACCGTGTAAGCAAAAAACCGCCGCATCCCAAGGCAATCCAGGTGCGATTTGAAGTATGGCATTCTATATCTTCTCTGACGTCACACCCTAAAATAATTTTGGAAGCATAACAAATTTTAGCGAATTCTTTTGGATAAACATTTTTTTTTAAACAGGTTAAACCAAATACCTGCCACTTCGCTCCCCATGCTTTAAGTTTATAATGTTGATTGATCGCCTGAAGGAGTTCTATTCGATAATCAATACTGGGTCTGCCAATGAATGCAACCTCGGAAGCCCATTTACGATTTCTTGTTGGAATAATCCGGTGGTCATCCCGATCGCAACCATGCATACAAAATATTGGATTTTTTACTCCCAATGATTTAAGTTCACCAATCTGGCCTTTATTGGTAATAAACAAATAGTCGGTCAGCTTGCCATAACTGACCAGCTTCTCATCCAGCGGCACATTAACATCCGGATAAAAAATAGCCGTTTTGTAAATGGTTCTGATTTTCGACAGCACGGAATACGGGATATCCTTGGAATATATAAGGACCAAATCCGGATTAACTCTATTTACTTTTTTATGAATAACCTTTTTAAAATCTGTCCAGAAAAAGAGCTTCTTATAACGGGGAACATTTATGAAAACAGCTTTCTGAACCCTTCGCTGGAGTGCATTGAACATAAATTTGGTGTCGCCGGTTTTTTTTTTGCTTTTACCAAGAAATATAACTTTAGTAATTGGCATTTACCCGGACCTTATTTTGGTTTAAAAGCCGCTCTCTTCGATAATTTCTTCCAATGACTTTCTATGAATCTCCGACTTAAGTTTGGCTCTTGATTGTATCACCCTCTCTAAATTGGACAATGCTTTAAGCAGGGCTATTACATAAACTATATCTAACCGAAGAAGTCTAAACAGTAGCCGAAAAAGAATCCAGGGAAAATGGGAGAAAATTAGCTTGTTGGTCGACAGATGTAACCACAGATAAAAAAATCTGTTTCGCCTTTGAGTAACTTTTATTCTTGTGGCTGAAAAAAAACGTTTAATGGTCCCGTAATGATCATGGACAACAGTACTCCTCGGCTCAAAAACAGTCTGCCATCCTCGCTTCCAGGCCCTGGTGCCGAGGTCGATGTCTTCATAATAAAAAGGCTTGTATATGGGGTGAAATCCATGGAGTTTGAGAAACATTTCTTTTCTTATAGCAACCGATCCACAAGATGCATAAAGACTTTTTAACACCCCACCTCTGCGTACCAAATGACGGGCATCTTCCAAATCCCAATTGCGTTTTCTAATCTCTCCCCGGACGATTTTTCCTAGATTCCAGGAGACTCTGAGCGGCTTCCCACTTTGATCGAGGATAAGGGGTGAAACCGAAAACATATTATCCTGACTGAACCATCGAATAAGGGGAGCAAGAAAATTACGATCAGGACGCACGTCCGAATTCAACAAGACAATTATTGGACTGTTGGATGACTTTATACCCGTATGAATCGCCTCAGCAAAACCTTGGTTAATGTCATGTTTGACAACTTTAATTTCAGGAAAATTCATCGTAATCATTTGGACGCTGTTATCCTGAGAGGCGTCATCAACAACAATAAGCTCGCTTTCTCCGGAATAGGATTCAGTAGCTTGGATAACGCTTACAAGATTATTGGCCAAAATTTGTTCTCCGTTATAATTTGGAATGATGATACTTACAGGTATGAAATCCATGGTTGATACTTTCCAGATGGTTTTTGGTTACTTTTTATTATGAATAACCTTTCGAAAGTCTGTCCAGAAAAAGAACAAAAACAGAGCCACAAATGTAAAATTGCTTTCTCTCATGAGAATGATTCCATTTATAACTATCGGCTATAATAAACGTATTTTCGGTGAGCAGAAAATATCACATGAATCCGGGGCTGCCCTTTCAAATGGAAATACCAAGCCGTGCTTAACAAAATATATTCTGTAATCATAGATAGTCATGAATTCAACAGCTTCCTGGATGTCGCAATGATGTTCCTTCCATCGATCGCGTTGATATTCGAATATTAGATGGGGACGATGCTTTTCAACAATGAATGCCAACTCCTTTAAAACAATAAAATCATGACCTTCAACATCTATCTTTATAAATTTGCACAGTCGGTTCCCGATCTCGTCTTGCAACATTTCCCCGGTAATCTTTTCAACAGTAATCTCTCTGTTAATGCCTTGAGAAGGCTTGAGACTGGAACGCCCCTGGTTAATTTGATCCTCTTCTGGTGTATATAGGATACTCCTTCCTGCAGAATCAGAAAGTGCCACAGGCATAATGGAGACGTTATCGATTCGGTTTAACTCGACATTTGCCTTTAGGCGCTCAACCATTCCGGGATGGGGTTCTAAAGCAATGACCTTGCCTTTAGGGCCTGTGGCAAAAGACATAACCAGCGTGATAGCACCAACATTGGCGCCAATATCAAGGCAAAGATCTCCCGGTTTAACTATATTTTTGATGAGGCTACAAAGCGCCGGTTCACAATGGCTGAAAAACAGAATTTTATATTCGGCTAATGAACTGGTATCCACATTGATGAGACCTTGATCATAATTAATAACGGTTCGTAAGGATGAATGAGGCTGTTTTATGGGATAGATTATTTTTAGCATCCGTCGTATGATCCGATAAGTAAATGGATTCTCATAACGAGAAAATTTTCTAGTAAATCGCGCAAATTTTATAATACTTTGTGGTCTCATATCGAATCTTTTATTTCTATTTATTATTCTTATGTGAACATTTTTTTATTTCCATCGCATGATAATGGTCTTGCTGTAAAGAAAATTGTTGGATTTAAAATATTTTTGATAAATGTTGCAAGTGATGCCAAATATCTGAAAATGCGGTTTTTAGTCCTTCTTAAACAAAATCCGTCTATCATTTTCTCTGCGACGTCTTCGCCTATCAATGTCTTCCGGATAAAGATGTGGATAGTATTTTCTCCACCGCTTGTGAACCCAAAACCACTGCTCCGGATATTTCCGTACCGCTTTTTCAATAGCATCCGTCATGAGTTGGGTATTGCTTCTCAAATCCGCACTAAGATTACCGGTTCTCTTTAAGATCAGGGGCGGTTCTAAGGTAATGGTGAATGTCCCATCAGCATTTCTTGTACAGAAACCGGGTAAGACCGGGCTGTTACATCGCATGGCCAATAGGGCTGCAGCAGGTGTTGCGGTTACGAGTTTATTAAAAAATTTATTCTTTACGCCTAAAGAACTTTTTGTCCCCTGATCGATCAATATCGCAAGTATCTTACCTTGACGTAAGGTTCGAGTCATTTCAGGCAAGGCGATATCTTTATAAATAATCCTGCTCCCGAAACGAGTTCTGAGTTCATGTATCCATCGGTTAACTATTTTATTTAAAATTTGTCTGGCCACAACGGTGATCGACTTCTTGAAATACAACGGCCAAAATAATGGAACAATTTCCCAGTTTCCCAGATGGGCGGATATTAGGATTACTCCTTTATTGTTATGCATGGCATTCAAAAGATGCTCTTGGCCTCTGATTTTAACTTTATCTAAAATATCATCACTGGTAAAACAGACCAATTGACATATTTCCAGAAAAGTAATACCCAAATTTTGAAAAATGCGTTTGGATATTTTTTTAACTCGCTCGGGCGGCCATTCCGAATAAACAAATTTTAAGTTTCGCCTAACGATTCGTCGATGCCTCACATCTATACCATATATAAACAATCCTAATACCCCGCCGATGCTTGTAATACGCTTATGGGAAATGCCTGCGATAAAAGTTGCAAATTTGCTTCGCAATCTATAAGGCTCCTTAAAGGATTGTTGAGACCTTTGCAAAATGCCCCCTTTTACCCAATTCCGGCGTCAGACTCAAATTTTAATCCTCAAAATACTCAATGTATTCGTGCCTGCCCCGTGAAATGTTTACCCCGTTGAATGCGCAGCCGATTCAACTGGGGCGAAGCCTATTTCTCTGGGGTGGTTAAAATTTTCGCCTTCCTTGGACTTGGACAAAATTGAACATTTTTCAAAGGTCTCTTGTTGAGTATGTTTGTCTATCATTGCTGAATCAAAAGCTCTTTACAGCCATCAAACACTTTGGATACACTCAGATTTTTCATGCAATCCCTGTGCTTGCAGTTCTTTAAATAACAGGGTACGCATTCCATGGATTCCTCTCTCACCACAATGCTCTTCTTGTTTTGAGGTCCAACATAAAACGGATCGGTGGGACCAAAAAGCCCCACTACAGGAATATTCAGAGAAGAGGCCATGTGCATAACACCGGAATCAATACCCACAAACAAGGTTGCTTCTTTTATAACGGAGCAAAGACATGCAAGGTCGACTTTACCGGTCAGATCCAGAATATCAACATCCTTTCCCGGCTTCTTTTGCTCTAAAATTTCTATGATCTTGTTATTTTCTGTTTTATTGTCCGCACCACCCACAAGAACAGAATATAACCCATATTTTTCTTTTAACAAAAGTATCAACTGTGCAAATTTTTCTTTTTGCCAGGTCTTGGTCAGTCTTCTTTTAGACGTGCCCGGAGAAATGATGACGAATTTTTCCGGTAGGCTCAGATCACTATTGTTCTTATTCACATTCAAAAGCCCAACGTAATCCGTTTTTGTGACGGTAACGTTCAGACGCTTTAACAGCTTGGCATTATTGTACCAGCTGTTATGGCCTTCAATATTTTCTTTTATATTAAGACACCAGTCCCATGGAAAATAAGAAAATCCGGCCTTGATCTTGGCTCTGCTTAATGCGGTCAAAATAAGGCATTCTTCAGCCCTGGCAAGAGATATCAGCAGGTCATAGTTATTCTTACGAATATTTTTTAAAAGCTTGAATTGAGCCGTCAGGCCGCTTTTTCGAGGGATTACCCTGTCAACGAACGGTGAATCAATAAGAAGTTTTTGCAGATACGGTTTAACCAAAGAATGAATAGATGCATTCGGATGATTTTCTCTTAGGGCTTTTAACAGAGGCAGTGAAAAGATCAAATCCCCAATTTGATTCAAATGTATAATACATATTTTTTTAAAGCTCATGATCCATTATTATAAAAAAAAGTTGTCGTCCTCTATTTCTTCTATTTCATCAACACTCTTATCCGAGCGTATAAATTTTTCAATCCACCAGTTTACATGATGATAAAAGCATCCGACAACATTGCACTCCTTTTCAGCATTAAAGACAGTAATAGTATGTGTTAGGTTTTGTATTGTTTGCTCAAATCTTTCTTTTCCCGCATATCCGTTAGATTCCGCAATTTTGGCCTTTTCAACTCCCCTGAAAGCCGGGCAATGAAAAATTCCAGACGGCGTGACCACCGTGTTGAAAAACTGTAGATGACATATTTTGGGCTGCCTTTTCAGCTCATGCACCTTATTATCCATCATTGCCCGTAAATTCACACTTTCAAGGATCTTTATTTTATTGTCTGCAGCCTTTTTTGCATTATGAAAATTATTTTTAATATGTTCTATAATGCGTTGTTCTTTTTCCCTATCAATACTGTCTAAAAGAGTTTCCTTTTGAGATTCCGGAAGTCGTATCAAACACGGTTTAAAAGAAATATAATCAAAGCGGTACCTTTGGGCCAGTCTCACGGCTTCGGTCATTTCATGGATGTTCGCGTGTAGTGCCTGTCCGTTTAAATGTAATCCTTCCCACATAATAACGAATGAATATCCCAGCGAAATATTCGGATTCGTCATTTTCACTTCTTGCGCACTATGGAGTATGTCATGTAACGTCACATCGGTTTTGGGCCTGTGAAGTTTGACAAAGGTTTCTTGACTTGCAGCATCCAGAGACACCCTTATCCAATCATTCTTTTCTAATAAATGAGCAACTTTTGTGGTGCGATTCAGTCTTGATCCGTTGGTGACGATACCCAACTGGAGTCCTATCCTCTTTATATATTTGACGATTTCGTTAAAATCTTTGTGTAGGGTAGGTTCTCCCCCTCCTAAAAGTATCACGGATAACAACCCCCGGGATTTTAGAGTGTCTAAACTACGCTTTACATCCTCCGTATTTAGATATTCTCCGGTATTGATGATTTTTGAATCAACGCAGTGCGGACATGAAAAATTACAGGCAGACGTCAAATCCAGGTTTATGGATATCGGAGCCAAATTGGGGAGCGAATGACCGGCACCCTTTGTCCCGGCATTTCGTTGCCAGGTTATATATTTTTTAAGGCTTTCTATGGCCGAGGATTGCCTTAACTTGGAACTGAAATCATGTTCTTTGTGTTTTAGTTTTTTCATATTGATCTCTCAACTGGTTTCACAACAATTATAAATTTTTTTTAACAGAGCCATATTGCTCATAATATGTGCTTTACCGATAAGCGGCTTCCGTTTATCCCTGACTGCCGAAATAAAATCTTGCACCGATAATTCTAAAGGATCATTTATTTTCAAGGTGTTATCTGAATACTTAAAAAAAACATCATAGATTTCGAGATCCAACACCCGATGAATAATCTTATCATTGAACCCGTATGAAAAGCTGCGGGGTTGAAAAATTGTTCTTAGAAGCTCAATCATAACCTGACAATAACCGGTGGTAAAGATATAATGAAATTTTATTTTTAGTCTTTCTTTATTCCCTTCGATACTGAGATTGCCAATTTCTCCATCACCAAATACCGCATACAGAATGCTCAAAGCGTGGGGAACAGATTCTAAAATCATTTCTTTTCCGGATACCATAGGAGACAGCCTGATAAAAAAAGTGTCAACCTTTTGATAATCGATTGGGCCGCAAAGGTTTTCATAATATGGCAGTGAAAAAGGCCATTGAGAATTCATTGCTATTGTCAGGTTATTGCTTTCGGCCGTTTCAAAAATATTTTCAAGTAATGAATTTACATCAATCTCATTTTTATCCTGCCAGACAAATGGTTTTTCACAAAATATATGCACGCCTTCTTTAACACATTTTACCAAATATTCATAGTGAGTCACTGCCGGAGAAGCGATAACAACCGCATCGGGTCGTTCTATTTTCATCATGCGGTTAAAATCCGTATAGTAAGTGGCATCGATTCCATATTGTTTTAACTTAGAAGAAGCACTGCAGGCTGTTTTTTCAGTTGTTCCCAGAACCGATACCACAGTTGACCCGTTTTTTTGAAAATATTTTCCGATATATTGCCCGATGCCGCTTTTGTTTCTCCCGGCGCCTATTATTGCTGTCTTCATTGTGCTTTGCCTTTTGCCCTCACTTCTAATCGGGCTTCTTTAAAGCATCTTTTTTCCCCATACACAACGGCTTTTTATCTAAAATATTTGTTGTCATCTTATACCTCCGGTTTAGTAGCCTTTTAATATGATAATTTTTTTTATGATATCTAATAAAATCGCAAAATATCAAATCAAATTTATGTTATTTTAAAAAGCTGGAAACTACTCAATTTTAACATATTTTTATAATCACATTGAGTTATGTATCCATGTCTTAAGTTTTAATGAAAAAACTATCCATTTATCGATATTATTTGGGTCGTTTCTCAAACAACTTTCAATTTCTCTAAGAATCTGCACGGAAAATCTGCAATTGACAACAGAGTTTGGGTTTGGTATCTAAATTTCTACTTTCACTTAATTTGATAGGTTTCTATGAATAAACCTAATCTCTTCATACTGGGGGCTGCCAAATCCGGAACCACTTCCCTATATTATTATTTAAAGCAGCATCCAGAAATATTTATGTCCCCTGTCAAGGAGCCCAGCTTTTTTTGTTGGCCCTTTCAAGTGGTAAAAAATCCGGCAGAATATTTCCAGCTATTTGCAAAGGACGGAAACAGGCCAATAAGAGGGGAAGCCTCCCACGTTTATCTCACTCACCCGGAATCTCCCCCCATGCTAAGCTTATTGTTCCCGGATGCCAAGTTCCTGGTGATTCTGCGTAACCCTGTGGATCGGGCATATTCCTTGTATCATTATATGCGTATGATGGGATATGAATATATAGTCAGTTTTGAAAAAGCATTAGAAATAGAAGAAAAACGTTTTAATTCCAAAAGATTTCAAAAAAGCTGCCCCCACTATTTTTATAATTATCTATATTTCCGGTCCGGGCTTTATGCTCAACAACTGCAGAGATATCTTTCTCATTTTAAATTGGAGCAATTCCATATCCTCAGCCAAGAACATTTAAAAACAAATCCCCTGCAGGCACTCAGGGAGATATTCAGATTTCTAGAAGTTTTAGAGGATTTTTTACCTGAGATTGAGATCCATAATAGGAGCAGATACACTTCCAGATGGCCTAAATGGCAATATTTTTTAAGGACTTGGGCAGGCCCTGGAGCCCAGAAGCTTGGTCTTCGCTTCCTAAGACATAAATTCAGGAAGATGCGTAAAAAAAACTATCGTGAAATCCCCCCCATGAAGGAGCAGACCAGAAAAAATCTCATGGATCGATATCATAAAGATATGGTTACGCTCTATAATCTGACCCAGATCAGTTTTTTGTAAGTAATTCTGAAAACATGATTACTTCAGTCGATACGAGGTTCCCGAAAAGCAAACTTTTTTCGAAATCTAATCCAAATTTTATCCCTTTATTTTTCGTGCTATCAATAGCTTCGGGCATTGACAAAAATATCTCAATATCGCACTATTATTATAGTATTTTTATCTCTTTCGGAAAAAGTTAATACAGATTTTAGTTGGTACTCAATGGGCTTAGTACAAACTCAAACATATCATTCATATCAATTTGGATCAGCATCATACATAGCCGCCCATCAACTGAGGCAACTCGTTGGATTCTTTAAATTACCAAGTAACAGAGTTAATTCAACCCTTGGCGGAAGAACTTCAATTACAGTTGTCCCGCTTGAAGGCATCGGATCTGTAGTAATTAAACATTACAGACGGGGAGGAATCATTCGACATCTGATCAAACAACGGTATCTCAAATGTGGAAAAACACGTTGCCAGATGGAATATGAACAGTTGCAGAAAGTCAGAAGCTTAGGCATAAATGCCCCTGAGCCGGTTGCTTTTGCCTACCGGGGGCGCCTGTTCTATCAATGTTGGCTGGTAACCCGAGAGATCAAAGACCATCAAACACTCGTTCAAATAAGTCTTTCAAACCAAGAACAGGCGCGTATGGTAATGCAAGAGGTCGTTAAGCAAGTAACGATACTTATAAAAAATAAAATTTTACATGTGGACTTACATCCCGGCAATGCTATCGTGGACAATCAAAATCGAGTCTATCTTCTGGATTTTGACAAGGCGGGCACTTTCCTACGGGGAAAAAATGCACTAAGGCGTCGATACCTACGTCGTTGGAATCGTGCCATACAAAAGCATGGGTTACCGAAGATGCTCAGTGAAGTTAATGGGTTCAATCCTATGTAAAAATAATAATAAATAGAATTATCGGTTTCCAAGTCTAACCAAAATTTATTAAATGGTTATAGGTTTAGTTATGAATAGCACCGTCTATAAAACCTTACCTTCAGCCCCTTCCATCCTCATCATTCTGATGGGGTCTATAGGAGATGTGGCCCGAGGTCTGTGCCTGGTGTCACATATCAAAAACAACCTGCCGAAAAGTAGGGTAACATGGCTTGTTGAGCCGCTGTGCTCAGAAGTGGTCCGTTTACACCCTCAGATTGACAAAATGATCGTTTTTAACAGACCCAAGAATATTTTAGGGATACGAGATCTTTATAAAGGGCTATCCCGAGAACACTTCGACGTCACACTCGATCTTCAGCGTCACTTAAAGAGCGGCTTTTTCTCGTTTCTTTCCGGAGGGAAAAGACGAATCGGTTTTAACCGCCGAAATTCAGGGGAATTTAACTGGATTTTTAATAATGAACATATTTCCTATATCAGCAATGAGCTTGATATGCCCAAATTACATCATTATCTTAAATTTACAAAATACTTGGGGTTACCTGAGCCGGCA
>JASFLX010000032.1:0-18043 GCA_050117895.1 Desulfobacterales bacterium
GAGTTCATCGTTGCGGGTTTTAATCTGACCGTTTAATTTGGCATCCAGGACGGCCTCAAGGATTTCCCGGTAAATCGGACCGGGTTCAAGTCCCATTTTTTTCAAATCTTTGCCTTTTACCGATGTATCAATATGTCTCAGTCGGGTAAAGTAATTGGAGATGGATCTCTTAATTCTTTTTTGTTTGGTGGTGGCCATCATGTACAGAATCAGTTCGATTCTGAAAACGGCAAGTTGTTTGTAAATTGTGCTGTTTTTTACCGGAAGATTTCGTTCCATCCATAAAAGAGACCTGTCCGCTTCAAAACGTTCTTTACAGAAAATTCTTTTGTATCGTGGTGGGAGTTCAATTCTCATGCTGATGTCATCGGCGGTTTTTTTATCACAGTGCCTTGTTAGCGCCAGAAAATAAACGGCCCATTTCATATACGGTTCTTCCAGAAAAAGCAAATCATGCCAGGATAGCACCTTTTTAACTGACTTTAATAATGAAATCATATAATTATTTAATGTTATGGAAGGATGAACAACATTCAGGAGATCATATTCATCCAGCCTTTTGATGGCGGCCAGCGGGGTTTCTTCTTCTAAAATCTGACGCAGTTCGGCAAATACCCTCCGGCCGCTGAGCCGCTTGAAAAAATCCATTTTTACGGCGTTTTCGATAAGGCCAGAGGTCAGTTTTCCGATGGAAAAACCGAAACGTTGTTCAAATCTTATCGCGCGGAAGACCCGGGTCGGATCCTCAACAAAACTCAAATTATGCAACACTCTGATAGATTTTTCCTTAATGTCTTTCTGAGCTGCAAAAAAATCGATCAATCGGCCGAATTTATTCGGATTGAGCTGGATAGCCAGGGTGTTTATCGTAAAATCCCGTCTAAAAAGGTCAAGTTTTATCGAACTCATTTCCACGGTTGGTAGGGCCGCCGGGAACTGGTAGTATTCCATTCTGGCAGAAGCCACATCAATTTTAAACCCGTCCGGAAAGATAATTACCGCAGTGCCGAACTTTTCGTAGGAGTGAATACGAGCATCAACCATTTTTGCATATTGTTTTGCAAAAGCAATGCCGTTGCCTTCGATGACGATGTCTATATCTTCATTGGTTCGGTATAGGAACAAATCGCGAACAAATCCGCCCACAACATAAGCATTGTATCCTAATTCTTCAGCTTTTTCGCCAATAACCTGGAGCAAGTTGAAAATACGAGGTGAAAGGCGTTCTTTCATGAATTTAAGGATGTTTCTGGTTCTGGCGTGGACAGGTTCCTTGAACAGGTCCGGAGAGTCTGGGGAAGTCAGTTGGGTTTGTCCCACCAGAATGTTAAGCAGATCGGTGCGCGTAATAACACCGATTATGACGCCTTTGTCTATGACTGGAAGAATGCGTTGTTTGTTTTCGATAATTTTTTCCTGAATTTCGACAAGTTCGGAATAGGGTGCCACCGAAGCAAGTTCGGTGGTCATATATTCTTTTACCGGAATGTGTTCCAGTCCGTGGTACAAAGTCTTTTCAATAATCTGCCGGGTTATGTACCCGAGGAGGTCTTCTGTGCCGTTGTGCTTTTGGGTAACGAGCAGGGCGTTTATGTTATAACGGGTGAGAAGATTGCCGGCTTCTTTACAGGAAACATCGTGGCTTATCCGAATGACCGGAGATGACATTAGATCTTTTGCCCGATTCCTGGACCTGATTTTACTGTAGAGGATTTCCGTAAGTTTTTGCTCAATCTGGGCAAGTGTTTTACCCTTTATGCTTGCGGCGGCTGCAAAGGGATGTCCCCCTCCACCAAGGGGGGTGACAATCGCTCCCACATCGACCTCGGGTATTTTGCTTCGGGCCACCACGTACATTTTGTCTCCCATTCGCGCGATGGCAAAAATGGCATTGAGGTTTTCCATTTTAGCCATTTTTTGAACCAAGAAAGCGAAATCCGACACATAATTATCGGTGGATACGGTGGTAATTACAATTTCGATGCCGTTGATATTATAGCGGGTTGCAGCCTGGATCATGTCGTTTAAAATCCCTACCTGTTCCGGACTTATCTCTCTTGAAATTAGATTTGAAACCGTGTTTAAATTTGCTCCTTTTGAAAGGAGAAAGGCGGCGGCTTTAAAATCTTTTTCGGTGGTGGACGGGAAAGTAAAAGAACCGGTATCTTCGTATATGCCGAGACACATAATGGTGGCTTCATCCGGTGAAATGTCGATACCCTTCTCCTTTATGATTTCCGTAAGTATGCTGACCGTGGCGCCGGTTAAGCAATGAACCTCGTAATTCCCTTTGATGTCATTATCCATGTGTGGGTGATGATCGTAAATATGTATATCGATATCCGATCGGTCGAGTATGGTTGCAAATTTACCGATACGGCTTGGCTGTTTGGTATCCACCAGAACCAGTCGTTTGAGGTCTCTCAGATCGACATCTTTAATGTTGACCATGTTAAAAAGATAGACCATAGATTTGATAAAGAAGTTTCTTAAATTTTTTTCCTGGGAACCGGGAAATACCACAAGTGCATCGGGATAGAGCTTTTGAGCTGCAAGCATGGATGCCAACGCGTCAAAGTCGGCATTAATGTGGGAAGTAATAATCGTAAGATTTTTTTTGTTATGTTCTTGTTTTTTTGCCATAATTTTATTTTAATCTATCAATAAGTTATGGTGAATGTAATAATTATGAGATCGGGGTGTTTTTTTAATTTAGCCGCTCCATAAATAATCCGCAACGACACCGTACAAACTCATGCATAAGGGCTCGTAACAAAAAAACAGTGTATCAATAATTTATTGAAATATTATATTTTATTAATTTAACATCTTGAAAAATTCACAATTAACTGTAAATATAACCTCAAATCTAACATTCAAATTGTGATTTGCCCGTAAATGCCCATGGGATAAAAGAACCATATGCTGGTCATAGCAATGAGGCAGAAAACGGGAAATCACGTTTTTCCCGGAAGGCTATCGCAGGCTTTTGTCCGTTTTTTTAAGTTTATCAGGGTTGAGTGCTAAAATAAAGATTTAAATATATCGGCCAGTTTATCAAGTTGTTTCATAACGATTTTATATTAATTCATCGAAGATGTTGTTGTTTGGCGCACTTTATGATATTGGCTGACACGAGGCTATATGGAGACCTCTGCAAAACGCCCTCTTTTGCCCAATTCTGCTATCCCACAGAATTGTCCTTGGCCTTGAACCCCGGTTTAATATGAAATTCGGAAATAACTGGGCAGCCAAAATTGAACGGTTTTCAAAGGTCTCATAGGGGCTAAATAAAATAGTATTTCGTTTCGATAATATAGATAAAGAATAATCAACATTTGATGAATTCGTAAAACTTGAGTTCATAACGTTTTCGTACCTAAAAATTGATTTTTTGTTCTTTTATGCAAAAAAATCAAATTACAAAACACAAATAATTTACTATAAACTACGTATTGTCTCCATTAAAAGGGAGGGATGATCATGGCAGTCTATTTATGGAGTGGAAAGAACAAGCAGAATAAAAAACAGAAAGGGGAGATGGAGGCTCCCACCGAAGAGGCTGTTCGCTCCGAACTGATCAGGCGCAATATAACTCCTTCCAAGATTAAGAAAAAACCCAAGGACCTTTTTGAAAACGTCTCTTTCATGCAGCCCAGGGTAAAACAGAAAGATGTAATAATTTTTTGTCGGCAATTTTCTACTATGATCGATGCGGGTCTTCCAATAATCCAGTGCCTCGATATTCTCTATGCCCAGCATGAAAACAAAACATTTAAAAATATGTTGAAGGAGATTAAACAGAATGTAGAGAGCGGACAAACCTTTGCGGAGGCATTGAAAAAGTACCCAAAGCAGTTTGATGATCTTTTTATAAACATGATTTCAGCCGGTGAAGCCGGCGGTATCCTTGATACGATCTTAAGACGTCTTTCTGATTATTTGGAGAAAGCTGCAAGGCTTAAATCCCAGATAAAAGGGGCTATGACTTACCCGGCTGTAACTCTGGCGATCGCTGTGATTGTTGTTGCAATCATAATGGTTTTTGTTATTCCTGTGTTTGAGGATTTGTTTTCGGGAATGGGCAGCGCCCTTCCGGTCCCTACACAAATTGTTGTAAATATGAGCCGGTTTGTCAAATCAAACATTATTTTTATCATTGCCGGCATATTTTTGGCAGCATTTGTATTCAGGAGGTTTTATAAAACCCAAAGAGGACAAGCATTAATGGATGACCTTTTTCTCAAATTGCCGGTATTCGGGCTTTTACTTCGTAAAGCCTCAGTCGCAAAATTTACACGGACCATGGGGACAATGCTTGCCAGCGGTGTGGCGATTTTAGACGCGCTTGAGATTGTTGCCAAAACAGCAGGTAACAAAACAATTGAAAATGCTGTGTACGAAACTCGGACCGCCATTGCCGAGGGCCGTACAATGTCCGATCCTCTCTCCGAAAGTGGCGTTTTCCCTTCCATGGTATGCCAGATGATTGCTGTCGGTGAATCTACCGGTGCACTGGATACCATGTTAAATAAGATCGCCGATTTTTACGACGAAGAGGTCGACCAGACCGTGGAAAACATGACTTCGTTGATAGAGCCGGTTATGCTGGTATTTCTGGGTGGCGTTATCGGCGGTCTGGTTGTATCCATGTATCTGCCCATATTTAAAATGGCGGCTGCCATTGGTTAACCCGTAGAACTTTGGGTTTCACTTCATCCTATTGTAATGTTGGAATGATTGCTCAAGTTAGTTCGTTTTGCCCCGCCTGCCATTGAAAGCACGAGCGGGCAGGCAAGCAGAGGTGGACTGGGGCCTTGTCCAAGTTAAAAATATAAGCCTAAAAAAAGACCTTTATTCTCAATACATTGTAAAATTTTCGAGATATTCACTTAAGTGGGATAGAATTTCCGAGACGTATTTTATGCCTGGTTACTCAAACAAGCCCGAAGATGATTTATATCATAAGCTTGAATGGGTTATGTTTTTACGGGTTGCCTTTACTTCACTGTTGCTGGGATCGACTATTATTCTGCAATTCAGTGAAAAACCTTATCCTCTAACGGGTCCCCTCCTTGTTTTTTATGGACTTATCATTGCCATTTTCCTGCTTTCTTTTTGCTATGGTTTAATTTTTAAGCATATAAAGCGGAAACTTATCTTTGCATACCTACAGATCGGGATCGACACTTTTGCCGTAACCATAATAATTTTTCTTACCGGTAGTTTTGCAAGCATTTTTTCATTTCTTTATCTGCTAGTGATTATCTATTCGAGCATGCTTTTGTTCAGGAAAGGAAGCATGATCATGGCCGTGCTCTGCAGTGTCCAGTACGGCATACTGATTGATCTTGAATACTACGGTATTATCAATCCTTTTAGCATGAATGGGGGTAATGCCATCGGTAGTTATGATTGGAGCCAAGTGTTTTTCAAGGTAGTGATTACCATGGTGGCCTGCTTTGCCGTTGCTTTCCTGAGCGGTTTTCTGTCGGAACAGTTGAGAAGGACAAGAAACAAGCTTTCGGCACTTGAGGATCGAATTAAACGCGTGGAAAAGATGGCCTACATGGGTGAGATGGCGGCCGGTATAACTCACGAGATTAAAAATCCTCTGGCTTCTCTTTCAGGTTCGATCCAGATTTTGAGAAAAGAAGTTCCGTATGACCCTGAACAGGACAAGCTGATGCAGATCGTTTTGCGTGAGACGGACAGGTTGAGTGCGCTGGTGAACAATTTTCTTTTGTTTGCAAAACCGTCTCCAGGCCAGATTGAAAAGATAGAACTCGAAAGCGCCCTGACGGAGACGGTCAAACTATTTGAAAAGGACAAAGCCTGTACCGGCAAAGTTACGATTACAAGCGAATTCTTCTCAAATATCTGGATTGAAATGGATCCGGTGCATTTACGCCAGGTGATCTGGAATCTGCTCGTAAATGCTGTTGAGTCTATTGAGGGTGAAGGACGTGTCGGGATTAAAACATATCCCTTAAAACAGAATTATGCAGGTATCGAAATCAGCGACAATGGCTGCGGCATTAAAGATCAGTATATGCAGTCAATTTTTGATCCATTTTTCACAACAAAATCCAATGGCACAGGTCTCGGACTTTCCATCGTTCACAGTATACTCGAATCTTACGATACATGGCTTGATGTAGAGAGTAAAGTAGATCGGGGAACCAAGTTTTCCTTTAAATTAAAGCGAAGAGACCCGCCAACTTAATCTTGACACCTATTTTTAAATGGGTTACCAAAATAAGTTTAATCTTTTAGTAAAATAGGAATTTATAATCGGATTTCGATTTTTAAATGATAAATTAATGTGTTAATTCAATCAGTTAAAAAAATGTCGTGTTTAAATTATTCCCGATAAAGGTCACGGGTAGCGAGACCTTTGAAAAATGGTCAAAAAGGGCGTTTTACAAAAGTCGGACAGTGCCCCGTTTAAAACCGGATTTTCTGACATGCAACGCTGACCTCGTTGTTTAAAATTAAAATGATACAGACGTGTTGTTGAATCCTTATGGACAAAAAAAGCGATATCATTGAGAAACGAAAAAAGAAACTTTTAGACTTAAAAAAAAACAATATTAATCTTTATCCCAACGATTTTGTTGTCTTGCATACGGTAAGCGATATCAAAAAAGCCGTCAAAGATGCACCGGATTCACTTACCGAGGACGAACCTGTTTTTGTTGTGGCCGGCCGTATGATGGCTATAAACCGGTTTGGTAAGGCATCCTTTATCAGGTTCAGGGATCGAACCGGACAGCTTCAGGCATATGTTAGAAAAGACAAAATCGGTGAAAAAGCCTATAATCTATTTAAACAGCTCGATATCGGTGACTTCGTCGGACTAAACGGTGGAATGTTCAAGACGAGAACAGGGGAATGGACACTTCTGGTCAAGGAATTTAAGCTTATCTGCAAGTCAGCAAGACCGCTTCCGGAAAAATTTCATGGGCTTAAAGATCCGGAAAAGCGTTATCGTCGTCGATACATCGATTTGACGATGAATTCAAATGTTCGGGATATTTTTACAAAACGCAGCAGGATCATTCAGGTCATACGTACATTTCTTCTTGACCGGGATTTCCTTGAGGTGGAAACACCGATGATGCAGCCGGTTCCCGGTGGTGCCGAAGCCACACCATTTGTAACCCATCACAATGCATTGGGCATGGACCTGTTTTTACGCATCGCCCCTGAACTCTATTTAAAGCGCCTGGTTATCGGAGGATTTGAAAGGGTTTTTGAGATCAATAGAAGTTTCAGAAATGAAGGGGTTTCAACCCGTCACAATCCCGAATTTACCATGCTCGAATTGTACCAGGCATATGCCAGGTACGATGATCTGATGGACATGACCGAAAAGATGTTCTGCCATGTGGCCAGGGAGGTGGCCGGGTCAACCTCAATACAATACCAGGGAAACACCATAGATTTAGGCACCCAGTGGCGTCGAATGTCTCTTGCTTCTGCCTTAGAGGAGTTTGGGGGCATTGACACCGATTTATTAAAACATCGGGAAGATCTACTTAATTTCGCCGCTGCAAACCGGATCAAGGTTACAAAAACCGGGCGCTTGGGAAAAATCGTCACCAAGCTGTTTGATGTGCTGGTGGAACCAAAGCTGATTCAGCCTACATTTATTACCGGGTATCCGGTAGAGGTTTCCCCGCTTTCCAGAAGAAGTGACACCCATCCCGAACTTACGGATCGATTTGAACTCTTCATTGCAGGGCATGAGATTGCCAATGGATTTTCGGAGCTTAATGATCCTGTTGATCAGAGAGAGAGATTTTTACAGCAGGTTGCAGACAGGGAAGCCGGGGACAAAGAGGCCCATCACATGGACAAAGATTACATCGAAGCCTTGGAATACGGTATGCCTCCCACCGCCGGAGAGGGAATAGGGATTGACCGGCTTACCATGCTGTTCACCGATTCCGCTTCAATCCGGGAGGTTATTCTTTTCCCGCACATGAAACCTGCTGAAAAAACTAATGTATATTAGGTTAATGGGATATAGAAAAAAGTAGTTCCAAATGGACATTGACCACTTGATATGGGACATTTCAACATCGACAAGATTTTGTCGATGTTTCTTTAATAAAAGTCTATAACCAGTAATTACTATGTCTTTTGAATATTTCATCGGCGGCCGCTATTTAAGGGCCAAACAAAAAGAGACCTTCATTTCGTTAATTACCATGCTTTCCATTGCCGGCGTAACTGTGGGCGTAATGGCATTGATCGTGGTAATAGCAGTAATGGCCGGATTTGAATCCGATCTTAAGAACCGTATACTCGGAATTGAATCACATGTGGTGATCATGCGCCATGGTAATTCTTTTTCCGATTATCACAGAATACTGGGCCGGGTTGTTAACACAAACGGAGTTGAAGCCGCCACGCCTTTTATTTACACCCAGATCATGCTTCGTTCATCGTCAGGAGTATCCGGGGCTGTTTTAAGAGGCATAGATCCGGAATCGGCCGGCAAGGTAATAAAGGTTATCGATGGTTCCGCCTTGTTAAATTTAGAAAAGATGCATCAAGGAAAGGACACCACCGATTCTGTTCCCGGTGTCATTCTTGGCAAGGAGCTTGCTAAAAATCTGGGTTTGGGCATGGGTGATGCGGTCTACCTGATATCATCCCGGGGAATGATTTCTCCCATGGGATACTTGCCTGCCATGAAGCGTTTTCATGTGGCGGGTTTGTTCGAGTCGGGTATGTATGAATATGATGGATCCCTGGCTTACATCCATTTAAACGACGCCCAAAAAATTTTGAACATGAAAGATTCCATCACCGGTATCGAAGTCAGGGTAAATGATGTCTATAAGGCCAGGCATATTGCAGATAAGATATTAGCTGACGTTGGATTTCCCTATTGGGCCAGGGACTGGATGCAGATGAATCACAATCTGTTTTCCGCCCTTAAACTGGAAAAAACGGTTATGTTTATTATTCTGGCACTTATTGTTCTTGTGGCAGCATTTAACATCGCAAGCACTTTAATTATGATGGTGATGGGAAAGACCAGAGATATCGCCATATTAAAAGCCATGGGAGCCATGGATAGCAGCATCAGGAAGATTTTTATTTTCAAGGGAATGATCATCGGTTTCATGGGCACTTCGCTGGGTGTATGCCTTGGGTTTATCATGTGCAAATTGCTGGAGAAATATAAGTTTATCGAGCTTCCGGGAGATGTGTATTATATCTCAACCCTTCCGGTACGACTTGAGGCTCTGGATGTTTTTATTATCGCCGGCGCTGCAATGGCGATTTGTTTTGTGGCGACACTCTATCCGGCACGCCAGGCCTCCAAACTCAACCCTGTTGAAGCGATCCGTTATGGTTAATCCCGAGAAAAACGACAAAAAGTCTGTTCCAGATCGTTTTTTGTCGGTGAAAGGTCTATGGAAGAGTTTCAACACCAGCGGTACCCGTATTGATATCTTAAAGGGGGTTAACCTTGATTTGAACGCCGGCGAAACCTTGGCAATCGTCGGAGCGTCGGGTATCGGCAAGTCTACATTACTTCACCTGCTGGGAGCACTCGACCGGCCGGATAGCGGAACGTATCTTTTCCAAGGTGAAGATATCTTTCTTCTTGATAATGCCCGGTTGGCACAATTTCGGAACGAGTCTTTAGGTTTTGTATTTCAGTTTCATTATTTACTTCCAGAGTTTTCCGCTCTTGAAAATGCCATGATGCCGGCATTGATTAAAGGGCTGGGCAAACAAAAAGCCAGGGAGGCGGCAGAGGCGATTCTTGTGAGGGTGGGACTTAAAGATAGGTTAAATATTAGAGTCGGAAAGCTTTCAGGGGGTGAACAACAACGGGTTGCCCTTGCCAGAGCCCTTGTTGTGAATCCGGTTATTCTTCTGGCCGATGAACCCTCGGGCAATCTTGATAAGGGGAGCAGCGAGCGCGTCCATAGCCTGCTTTTGGAGTTGAATAAAGAGTTTTGCATGACTTTGATAGTAGTGACACATAACATGGAACTTGCATCTTACATGTCACGCAGCATGACAATTGTCGACGGACAGCTGGTAAAATTTTGAGTTTATGGATCTGAGAATTGGGGCAATTAGGAGTTCTATGTTGAGACGATTATGTTTGATTATTATTTCAATACTATGCTTTTCCCCGAATATGGCCCATTCCTTAGAAACCATACGGTTGGTGGTTTTACCATTTGAAATACATGCGGTTAAAGACTTTTCATATCTGCAAACCGAAATTTCGGATATGATCAAAAAAGACCTCGAACAGGAAGATGTCGTTATACTGGAACCGGAAATTATTCCTGATTTTGCAGAGGAGAAAGGCACTCTAACTATAGAAGGAATCCGGAATTTTGGTTTTAAAAGCGGTGCCGACTATGTTATCTGGGGCAACTTGACATGGATCGGGCAAAAATTCATCCTGGTTACAAAGATGATAGAATCTTTTGAAGAAGGGCCTGTCGGTATTTTTGTTAAAGAGGGTCGAAGCATAGAAAACTTGCTCGGAATTGTGAAGCAGCTCGTCCGGGATATGAGCATGAAACTTTTTAAACGGGAAAAGGTTGCCAAAGTGCTTGTGGCCGGTAATAAGCGTATAGAGGCGGACGCTATCAAAGAGATTATAAAAACAAAGCCCGGCGACGTATATATTACCAAAAGCCTTTCTCAAGACCTTAAGGACGTATATGCGATGGGATATTTTGAAGATATCCGGATTGAGGCCGAAGAAAGCCCCCAAGGCAAGGTAATCATATTCAGGGTAAAGGAAAAACCGAGTATCCGGATTATACGTTTCCAGGGCAACAAGGTCTATAAGGATGACGCAATCAAAGAAAATTTAAGTATCCGTACAGGTTCAATACTGAATATATTCAAGGTTCGCAGTAACATTAAACGCATAGAAGAGCTTTATAAAGAAAAGAACTATCATAATGTAAAAGTCACTTACAATATTAGTCAGCTGGAAACTAATCAGGCTGACCTGGAATTCGTTATCCAAGAGGGTGAAAATATTCTGATAAGACATATCAAATTTGAAGGGAACAATGCTTATAAAGACAAAAAACTGAAAAAAATGATGGAAACGTCTGAAAAGGGGTTCTTTTCGTGGATGACCTCATCCGGAGCTCTGAACAGGGAGGATCTTGAACAGGATATCGCTAAACTTTCAGCTTTTTATTACAACAACGGTTATATCCAGGCCAGGGTAGGGGAACCGCAAATTGAATTTCGTAAAAACTGGATAGATATTACAATAAAAATTGATGAAGGGCCACGGTTCAAGGTCAATAACGTGAACGTAACCGGTGACCTTGTCTTACCCGAGGAGGAATTAAAGAAAACACTAAAAATTACCAAGGAAACCTATTATAACCGTGAAATCGTTCGTAACGATGTGCTGGCCCTTACGGATTTATATTCAGATGAGGGGTACGCCTATGCCGAAATATCTCCCAGGATTGACAAAAATTTTGATGAATTGATAGTTAATATTGCCTATGTTGTGGCAAAACGTAACCAAGTCTATTTTGAAAATATTGTTATTGGCGGGAACAAAAAGACCAGGGACAAGGTTATCCGTCGTGAACTTATGGTGTATGAACAGGAACTTTTCAAAGGTAAAGGGTTAAAACGAAGCATCCGCAATCTTTACCGGCTTGATTATTTCGAGGATATTAAGGTTAACACCGTCAAGGGAAGTTCCGACGATAAAGTGATTTTAAAAATTGACGTCACTGAAAAGCCCACAGGCACTTTTTCTTTTGGCGCCGGTTACAGCACCGTGGAAAATGTTTTTGGCATGGTCTCCATCTCCCAGAACAATCTATTTGGGCGTGGCCAGATCCTTGAACTTGACGCCCAACTCGGAGGGACCACAACTCTGTATAGACTAAATTTTACGGAACCCTGGCTGTTTGATATTCCTTTGTCAGCAAGATTAGATGTGTTTGATTGGGAGACCGATTATGATTCGTATGACAGGGACAGTCAGGGAGCAGGTGTTAGATTCAGTTACCCTGTCTATAAATTTTTGCGGGCATCTATTGGTTATTCTTACGAAGTTTCAGATATAGATAATATCGAAGAAAATGCTTCGCTATCCATTAAAGAACTGGAAGGCGAGAATACTACAAGCAGTATAACAACCTCCTTGATTTACGACTCGAGGAACAGAAGATTTAATCCCACAAGAGGTTCTCGGCACATTATATCAGTGGAATATGCCGGACTTGGCGGAGATGTCGCCTTTACAAAATATCTGGGGGAAACCGGATGGTACATCCCCGTGTTCTGGGATATTGTGACTTTTCTGCACGGCGAAATCGGTTATGTCGAGGAAAATTCAGGCGGAATCCTCCCGGATTATGAACGGTTTTATTTGGGAGGACTTAACTCATTACGCGGCTATGACTGGCGAGACGTTTTCGTTTTGGATGAAAACGGCGATGAAATCGGTGGAAACAAATATGTACAATTTAATGCAGAGCTTTTAATTCCCGTGCTGAAGAAACAAGGGGTTGTGGGTCTTCTCTTTTATGATACGGGAAATGTTTATAATGACGGCGAAAGTATAGACCTGGGCGATCTGAGAAAAACCGCGGGATTCGGTTTCAGATGGTATTCTCCCATGGGTCCTATACGCCTTGAGAGAGGATATATAATTGATAGCGAGGGATCAGGGGCACAGTGGGAATTTGGAATGGGTACGTCTTTTTGATAACTAGTGTCTAACTATAAATGGGTAGGTGAGTTAGCAGTTCAATAAAAAAGCAGTTAGACTATCTTTTAAGGGGGAATAACATGCGGACGTGTAAAGTGGGTTTTGTGGCAACAATAATTTGTTTTTGTTTAATTGCTTCTTCTTATGGAGCAGATGTCGCCAAAATAGGTATTGTGGATTTTCAGAGACTTTTTAAGATATCAAGTGCCGGCAAAAAGGCGGCAGCTGAAATCAAAAAACGGCATCAAGACCTAGAAGCTGGTCTTAAGAAAAAGGGAGAAGAAATCGAAGCAGCAAAAAATAAGCTCGAACGCGAAGCGCTTGTAATGAGTCGGGAGATGCGGGAAGAGAGAGAACGTGAAATAAGAATAAAAATCAATGATATCAAAAGCCTAGAAAAAAGATATCGGTCTGAGATGAGAGAGCTAGAACAAAGAATTGTAGGCCAGATCCAGGAAGAAGTTTTAAAGATTATTAATGAAATGGGTAAAAAAGAAGGTTTTCTTCTTATCTTAGAAAAGCGGGAAGCCGGAGTGATGTATTCCCCGAACACCATCGATATAACCGACCGGTTAATTCAGAAATACAATGCCAGTTTTGCCCGGAACGCTGAAAAGAATAAAAAGACTCAGAAAAAATAATTGAAGCCACCAGGTATAATTTAAAAATGGAATTGTCACTGGCCAGGATAGCCGAAGTTGTCAACGGCGAGGTAAAAGGAGATAAGAATATAAATATTTGCGGAGTTGCGCCTTTCGATGATGCTGCCGGTGATGAAATAACCTTTGCCGGTCATGCAAAATTCTTAAAAAAGATTGATAAAACCAATGCCGGGGCGATTATTGTTCCACGCGATTTTCAAGCTTCGACAAAAAACATTCTACAGGTAGACAATCCCCAGCTTGCTTTTGCCATGGTTTTGAACCTTTTTCATCCTCCTTTAAAACCGGAACCCGGTATAAGTTCGTTCTCGTATATCGGAAATAACTTTTTATGCGGCCGGGAAGCATCGATTGCTCCTTTTGTCGTGATTGGAAATAACGTCACGGTGGGTCATAGAATTGCGCTTTCTCCCCATGTGGTTATCGGCGACGACGTTGTCATCGGAAACGATGTTAGGATTTACCCCAATGTGACAATTCTTGAGCGCTGCACAATAGGAAACCGGGTGATTATACATGCCGGGACCGTTATCGGGAGTGACGGTTTCGGTTTTGCTCCGGACGGAAAAAAGTATTACAAGATTCCCCATACCGGTATGGTCCAAATAGATGATGATGTGGAAATTGGTGCGGGAAATACAATTGACAGAGCCACTTTTGGTAAAACCTGGATAAAAAGCGGAGTTAAGACGGATAACCTTGTTCACATTGCTCACAATGTAACCGTGGGTGAAAATAGTGTGCTTGTGGCCCAGGTTGCAATTGGAGGGAGTGTTAGCATCGGGAAAAACGCCATACTGGCCGGACAGGCAGCAATTGCGGACCATCTGATACTTGGGGATGATGTGACTGTCGTCGGCCAGTCCGGAGTTGCAAAGTCGGTATCCAGCGGTGAAACAGTGTCAGGATCACCGGCAATACCTCATCGACTGTGGCTGAGGGTACAAAAGATTCTACCCACTCTTCCGGAGCTTAAAAAGAAGCTGCAGGAAATCGAAAAAAGATTAAATAAAATTGAGGGATCGGAGAGGGAAAATGAAAAAAACTTTTGATATTCAAAAAATTATGAACTTATTACCTCACCGGTATCCGTTCATCATGATTGATCGCATACTTGAACTGGTTCCCGGCGAAAAGGTGGTGGCTCTAAAAAACGTAACCATCAACGAACCTTTTTTCCAGGGTCATTTCCCTGGAAGTCCGATTATGCCCGGAGTACTTATGATCGAGGCCATGGGCCAAGCCGGCGCTGTGCTGGCTGCCAAATCACTGCCCGAAGAAGAACAAGGTTCGCTGATATATTTTATGGGGATGAACAAGGTCAAATTTCGAAAACCGGTTGTCCCCGGGGATCAGATTATATTTGAGATAAAATTTTTAAAACAGCGAGCCAAGGTGTTCAAGATGTCCGGAATGGCCTTTGTTGATGAAAAACGGGTGGCTGAAGCTGAGTTGATGGCCTCTTTTGGAGAAAAACAATGATACATTCAACTGCGATTGTAGATTCAAAGGCCGAACTGGATGCTAACGTGGAAGTCGGGCCATATTCCATTATCCGGAAAAATGTGTTTATCGGAGCCGGAACCGTTATCGGGCCTCACGTCATTATTGAACCCTATGTTAACATCGGCCGGGATTGCCATATATTTCAGTATGCCGCCATCGGGGCTCCTCCCCAGTCGTTGAAATTTAAGGGTGAAAAGAGCGATGTCAAAATCGGACGCGGAACTATTATTCGTGAATTTGTAACGATACACAGGGGAACGGAATTCGGCGGGGGCCTCACGGAAGTCGGTGAAGAGAACTTTTTAATGGCCTATACCCATATTGCCCATGATTGTATGACCGGAAAAAAAGTTATTTTTGCAAACAACGCAACACTTGCCGGACATATTATTGTCGGCGATCATGCCACCATCGGCGGATTGGTGGCCATACACCAATTTGTCAGGATCGGCAATTATGCATACGTGGGCGGTAAATCAGCGGTGGTAAAAGATATCCCTCCTTATGTTATTGCATCGGGTGACCGGGCAAAACTCCATGGCTTAAACACTGTTGGGTTGAAACGCCACGGGTTTTCACAAGAGACATTATCTTTATTAAAGAAAGCTTACCGGATTATTTTCCGCATCGGGATTACTCTAAATGAGGCCATAGAAAGAATCAGAGCGGAGGTGGAACAGATTCCCGAGGTGGTCAACCTGATTGATTTTATAAAATCTTCCCGGCGCGGGATTACAAGATAACAAATCTATAGTCTTTATACTCATAAATCGGCCAAAAAGGGGCGTTTTGCAAAGGTCTCGTAAAGATACTATGCGGATAGGACTTATTGCGGGGGGCGGTCAGTTTCCCATCATTTTTTCAAAGGCGGCCAAATTCAAAGGATTTATCATTTATGCAGTTGCTTATCATAATGAGACGGATCCCGGCTTGAAAGAGTATGTTGATACTATTGAATGGATCCATCTCGGTCAGATTAAGCGGATTATTAAGTTTTTTAAAAAGAACGCAGTAAGTCAGGCGGTGATGATGGGAGCAATAACAAAAACGAAAATGTTTTCGGACGTAAGGCCCGACATCAAAGCCATTTCCCTTATTGCCGGCATGCGGCATACCCACGATGACGGGCTGTTAAGGGGTTTTGTCACACTTCTTGAAAAAGAGGGTATTGAAATAAAGCCCTCAACATTTCTACTGCCGGATCTTCTAGCGATAGAAGGCTGCTGGACAAGACGGAAACCGACTCGATCCGAAAAGAATGATATCGAACTCGGCTGGAGAGTGGCCAAGGAAATCGGGCGTCTTGATATCGGCCAGTGCGTGGTGGTCGGAGGCGGATCTGTTCTGGCAGTGGAGGCTATTGATGGGACCGATGCGACCATCATGCGGGGCGGAAGGCTTGGCAAAGGTACTGCCGTGGTTGTTAAAGTCTGCAAGCCCCACCAGGACATACGATTTGACATCCCTGCAATCGGTGTGCAAACAATTAAAACCATGGTTGAAGCAGGAGCAGGGGTGCTCGTTGTTGAAGCCGGAAAGGCGGTTATTTTTGACAGGGAAGAGATGATCGACATGGCGGACGAATATGGTATTGCCGTGGTTGCTATGGAAAAGTAAAAGTTATGAAAAAGTTGCGTGTGGGTGTTGTGGGTGCGGGCTATCTCGGAAGATTTCATGCTGAAAAGTACGCCCGGATGGATGACGTTGAACTTATCGGCGTTGTGGATATCAACGAATCCCAGGCCGAGGAGGTTGCCAGTAAGTTTAATACAAAGGCATATCCAAACCATCAATACCTTTTTGGAAAAGTCGATGCCGTCAGTATCGTTGTCCCCACACCGGCTCATTTTTCCGTTGCCAAGGATTTTTTAGAAAATAATATCGATGTACTGATAGAAAAGCCGATGTCGGAAACCACTGAAGAGGCCGACGATCTCATCCGTTTTTCAAAGTCGAGAGGTCTTATTATCCAGGTTGGGCATCTGGAACGATTTAATCCGGCAGTTGTGGCCATCCAGGATATTATTAAAAAGCCGATGTTCATTGAGTCACATCGATTGAGCATTTACAAGGACCGGTGTACAGATGTGAGTGTTGTGCTCGATCTAATGATTCATGATATTGATATTATACTAAACTTTGTTCGGTCGGAAATCGTCGGTATCCATGCGGCAGGTGTTCCTGTTATCTCCGGACAGGTCGATATAGCCAATGCGCGTCTTGAGTTTAAAACCGGGTGTATCGCCAATGTTACCGCCAGTCGAATATCGACCAAAAATGAAAGGAAGATCAGGTTGTTTCAAAAAAATGCCTATATATCCGTCGATTTTGCAAATAAGGGAATTACCGTTATTCAACAGAACGATAACATTGAAGGTGGTCTTATCCCCGGCATGGAAATCAAACAGCTAAGTTTTGCAAAGGGAGATGCGCTGGAAGATGAATTAAAATCGTTTGTAAAAGCGGTAAGAAGACGTGAAGCTCCGGAGGTCACGGGGCAGATGGGGCGTGATGCCTTAAAGATCGCTTTGAGCATTATGAAGCAAATCAGTGATACCAGCAGCCGTTTTTTGCATTAGCAATGGTATGGAGCCGCTTTCGGAACAAAAATGTATTATGATTATCGCGGGTGAAGCTTCCGGTGACCTTCACGGATCACGGCTTGTAACCGCCATGCGGAAAAGAGACAATGCCCTGTTTTTCTGCGGCATTGGCGGACAGGCCCTTAAGAATGCAGGAGTAGAAATTTTAGTTGATGCTTCAGAGATTTCGGTTGTGGGGATAACCGAAGCCTTTTCCAAGATACCCAATCTGCTCAAAGGGCTGGCTGTTGCAAAGAAAACTCTTAAAAGACTGCTTCCCGATCTTCTGATACTGATCGATTTCCCTGATTTTAACCTTAATGTGGCAGCTTTGGCCAAAAAGCTTGGAATACGGGTGTTATATTATATCAGCCCACAGATTTGGGCATGGCGACCCGGCCGTGTAAAAAAGATCGGGAAGCTTGTGGATCATATGGCAGTTATCCTGCCTTTTGAAGAAGACTTTTACAGAGAACATGATATTCCGGTAACATTTGTGGGACATCCTTTACTGGATACAAATTTTGATTATGGTAAAAAGGCTT
>JASFLX010000033.1:0-17725 GCA_050117895.1 Desulfobacterales bacterium
TTTTCCGCTAATGAAACATGGAAGACCTTTTTCCGAACACACATAGATAATCAAGGTATAACCTCTATAAATCAGGCGCTTAACAAAGGTAAGGGTGTTCTTTTAATCACCGGTCATCTCGGGGGGGTCGAATTCATTCCGGGTTATTTGGCGTTAAATAATTACCCGGTAAGTATTGTGGTGAAATTTAAAACAAACCGGTTGCGGGAAATATCAAATCAGCGCGCCGGCGAAGTTTCAGCCAGATTTATTGACCCGGACCGGACCCCAAATATCATGAAAGCGATTTCTGAAAATCTAAAAGAAAACCGGGTTGTGATAACCCAATGTGACGAGATAGATGAATGGAGGCCCTGTCGTAATAAAAAAATAGATTTTCTGGGCAAACATATTCATATGGACAAAACAATAAATGTTCTGTCCAAAAGATGTAAGGCCGCTATCGTTTTTGGAGCTATGCACAGAGATTCCTGGCAACGATATGAATTTATAACATCTTCTTGGGAAGAAATGACAGAGCAGTATCATCGATCCATGGATATGTCCATCGGAGAGGTCGTCCTAAAATTTATGGAACATTATATATACAAATTTCCCGAAGAATGGTATCAATGGAAAAAATATTCGAATTTGGATATGTTTGCACCCACTGACGTGGCAGTAGAAACACCGGCATCGATTCCTGTGCTTGAACCTTCCCTTATTTGAGCCTGAGTCAGATACTGAGATCTTTGAAAAATGTTCAATTTTGTTCAAGACCAAGAAAGACGAAAATTTTAACCGCAGGAATACATTAGAGTATTTTGAGGATTAAAATTTGAGTCTGACGCCGGAATTGGACAAAAGGGGGCGTTTTGCAAAGGTCTCATATTATAGGATTTTACAGTGTTCTTGTTTATTGAGCCGATTTCAAAAAATACAGGGATGTATGTTCCTGCTTATCCCTTACCTATTCTGGAAATCACGAGTTTTATAAAGATTAACAGACCGGACATAGAAATCAAAGTTATTTCCATAGCTATGGACTATGGTTTGCCTCTTAACAAAGATGGAAAAAAACAGATAATTCGGGAATTCTTTAAAGACCTGGCTAAAATAAAACCAAAGGGAGTCGGCATATCATGTACGGCAATTTCCCAGGCAGAAGAGGTTGTTGATATTTGCAATCTTATTAAGAAGGTGGACCCTGATATTTTTATTTTTTTAGGGGGGTATTTCCCGACCATTTACTATGAAGAAATCTTTTCCAAAACCACGGCCGTCGATTTGATTGTGTTGGGTGAAGGCGAAGAGCCTTCACTGAAGATCGTTGAACTTTTGCATGAGGGAAAAAACCCGATCAATGAGAATATCCCCAACATTGTGTGGAAAAAAAAGGGCCAAACCCATTTAAGCAGGAGAGGGAGACGGTTTGATCTTGCCCAAAAAGCGCTTCTTAACCTTGATTTATTAATGTATCCCGGTAAGTACGATATTCTACCCTATGCGTTCAGCAGGGGTTGTTCCTATGGGTGTAATTTTTGCATGGAAGAATTTATACGACCCCATAGAAGAAAAGTACCGTCAGAAATCATCCATAACGATTTGAAAAATTTGGTAGATAAGATTAATGCACACACACTGCTGGTGAGTGATGCTCTTTTTAAATCCTTTGATCTGTTTCCATTCCTCAGGTCATTGGGAATGAAAGTGAATTTTGAAAGTCGTTGCGATGTTCTTGATCCTTCCATTATCTCCGGCATTGCAGATGTGTGCAGCATTATCGCCCTTGGCTTTGAGTCGGCCAGTTACAATACGTTAAGACGCATGAATAAAGTCAAGGATAAATCTCATTATGAAAAATATATTGAAAATACCCAAGCTATTTTCAAAGAAGCGTCCCGAAATGAAATTCCGATGATCATTTTTATGATTTCAGGGTATCCGGGTGATACGGAAAAAGATCTTAAAGAAAGCCTTGATTTTGTGCAAAATTTGTCTAAATACAAAGGTCCGGGCGGACATATCTTTAAGGTGGGGGAATGTCATGTATATCCCAAAACCAAGATTTATGACCTTGCCGTATCTCTGCCGGATGTTGTTTTTGACGATGACGGTGTGTTTGGCCAGAACATTGTCAGACAGCCGTCGAAAAATTTGGACTTTGAGTCTATTCTAAATTATAATACTAAAATTTTTAATTTATCCAATTACACGCAAAAAATAAAAAATGCACTTTTAAATATTATGCCTTTTTTCAGACTTCCGGCTCGGTCCTTAAGAGATGATGCCGTACCCGATCCATGTTTCAGAGACAACAACAGATCAATATTTAACGTACAGGGAGAAAGCCTTTCAATTTTCAGAAAATCGGTGCCTGTTTTAACCGAAAAATATAAAAAATTGATGTCAGATCAAAGAAACACCCGAATTTTAAAGTTATAAATTTCAGAAAACCTATGCATTCCCGGCCTGTATTGCACCTCGGTCGGGAGCAAACCTACTTAGTTTTTGATTTATCAGAACGGTTAATAAAGTGGAAAAGGAAACGAGTTGCATAAACTCCAGAGCAATCCTCGATTATGTCAAAAAATATAATAACGGTGATTGCAGCGCTCTTTTGGAAAATCTTGATCCTGAGATCGATGCTCTCCAGTATCCTGAAAAGTTTTTAAGAGATCCCAACAGCTGGATTTCCTGCAACGTTATTTCAAAATTATACAAAAGAGCGGCATCTATCCTCAATGATGAAAAGGCGGCTTATAAAATTGGCAGGTATGCAACAGAAAACATATCTCTGGGTTATGCCCAGCGTATAATCTTTAAGACATTCTGGTCTGTAAGAAAAGCGCTCAAGCACGGCCAGAAAGTAAATGACCGCTGGAATAGAAATAAGAGAGTCGAGCTTGTTGAACTTAAAAAAAATGCTGCGGTTGTCCGTTTATTCTGGGATCCTAAGATGGAGGTAACAAAAAATATATGCCTGTATAATCAAGGTGTTTACGCTTCATTGCCGATGATATGGAAAGGAGCCCCCGCAGTTATTAAAGAAACATGTTGTTACTTTGATGGAAGTCCATACTGTGAATATCATATCAAATGGCCCTTCAAAAATAGATTTCATGAGATTTTTTCACGGTTTTTCACGTCAAAATCGGTTCTTATGGAAACCATAATGGAAATGGAAGAAGATAAAACAATCATCGAACAAAAATACGATGAAGTCAACCAGCTAAATATAGAGCTTAACAAAAAAATCAAACAACTTGAAGCCATACAGGAAACCGGCAAAGCAATCCTGTCTTTACTGGATCTGGAACAGCTCCTTACCGTAATCATGAACCTTCTGTCCAATGTATGCCGAATCAACCGTGCCGTAATTATGCTGGTTAATGAAGACAAAGGTTTTCTTGAATACATTCACAGTATTGGTGTCAATGGTGAAATGCCGGAAGAAATCAAAAATTACAAGGTTTCTTTGAACCGATTAAGTAATA
This sequence comes from Desulfobacterales bacterium, assembly GCA_050117895.1. Taxonomy (GTDB): domain Bacteria; phylum Desulfobacterota; class Desulfobacteria; order Desulfobacterales; family UBA11574; genus S5133MH16. Next base: position 3,477 of record JASFLX010000033.1, read on the forward strand.
TTCTTGTCAGGGTAGCCAATACCGGACGACCGGAATATGTGCCTGAGGTAAAAAGCTCAACCCTTAGAAAAGAAAATATTATGTTGACCCACAGCAAACCGACTTCGGTATTTGTACTTCCCCTTATCACGCGTTCCAAGGTAATCGGTATTTTTGCTACGGATGCAATTGATGGAAAGGGGGTACCCAAAGAGACCCGGGAAACACTGGAAGTTTTTGCCCCTCAGATCGCTATTGCCATAGAAAACGCGAAACTTTACAGCAGGCTTCAAGAACAGATGGAAGAGCTCAAGCAATCACATGCGCTCTTGAGCCGTTCGGAAAAATTTTCATTTTTAGGAAATCTGGCGGCAAGACTCGCTCATGAGATCAAAAATCCCTTAACAGCCATAGGGACTTTCATACAGATGATGCCGCAGAAATACAACGATGAAGAATTTCAAAAAGACTTTCATAAGATTGCCATGCAAGAAACACGCCGGATAAATAATCTTATTACCGAACTTTTGGACCTGGTTAAGACAAAAGAATCGCACATGGAGTTAAATGATCTGCATGGGTTGATTGATTCAATGATTCTTTTAATCTCACCCCAAAGTAATGCCAAGAAGATCGATGTTTCCTGTCAATATGATCCAAATATCGGGCAAGTTTGGATGGATTCTGAAAAGATGAAACAGGTTATTTTAAATATCCTTTCAAATGCAGTGGATTTTACCCCTGAGGAGGGGAAAATCGAGTTAATTACAAAAAATTGTACGGAAAAAGAAAAACAGGCCATGGTCACCATTGAGATTAAAGACAGCGGACCCGGAATTCCACATGATCATATTGATAGGGTGTTTGATCCCTATTTTACGACGAAACATAAGAGTAATATGCACAGCGGTACGGGTCTTGGATTGTTTATTGCCCATCAAAATATGCAAGATCATGGCGGGATTATACAGGTCAGAAACCATGAGAATAAGGGGGCAATATTTACCTTAAAACTGCCGAACATCTTTTCCTGATCAATCCTCATCACCAAGCAAGATTGATATAAGGACCCATGATATGCGAATAAGCCATATTTGTGTATATCCGGTTATACTTCCGTTTTCAGTTGAGTTCTCTCACTCCCTGAGGAAAAGATATTCAGTCAAAAACATTATCGCCGAAGTGGTTGCCGAACAGGGTAAAATCAAAGGATACGGTGAAGGGGCACCAAGGTCTTTTGTAACCGGAGAATCCCAGGAGAGTGCGGCTCAAAGTATATACCGCTTTATTAATTTGAATAATTTTCCATGGGAGTTGAACCACATTTCTCAAATATGGAATTTTATCGACGGTCTTTTCCATGGAAAGGCTCACAATGCTGCTATTTGTGCTCTGGAAACAGCGATGCTGGATGCTTTGGGAAAAAGCCAGGGAAGAAACATCATAGATTATTTCCCCAAAGATTTTATGACAAACAAGGTTTACTATGGCTCTGCACTTCCGCTTGCCGGCAAAAAAAGAATTGTTGAGATATGTCAGCTGATCAAAAAAATGAAAGTGAAAAAACTGAAACTGAAATTGGGCAAAGATCTATCCCAAAACAAAGAAATCCTGGAAGCGGTTCGCATGGTGTTCGGAGAAGATTGTGATCTTAAAATTGATATAAACTGTGTCTGGGATTATGCTCTGGCTGTAAAGCACCTATCCTTGATAAAGAAATACGGGATTAAAGTCATTGAGCAGCCGATGAGGCCAAACGACCCGGAAACTGCCGATTTTGCCGAGCTTATGCAAAAAGCCGGTGTGGTCCTGATGGCCGATGAGTCGGCATGCTCTTTGGATGATATGAAAATGATTGTCCGAGAGGGCACCTATAAGATGATCAACGTTAGATTGTCCAAATGCGGAGGATTCAGAAATTCATTGAAGGTTATCGATTACTTAAGGTCCAATGGAATTTCTTTCCAGATCGGATGCCATTTGGGCGAGTCCGGAATTCTTTCGGCCGCCGGCAGGATTTTATGTCTTCTTTGCAATGATGCCGTATATTGTGACGGTTCATATGATGAATTTTTGCTCGAAAAAAATCTTACCGTCGAAGATGTGTCAATGGGACCGGGGGGTGAAGCCCATCCTTTGAAGGGGCCGGGACTGGGTATAGAAGTGAGCGGTAAAAATTTGTCGGCTTTATCTGAAGGTTTCAACCCGATAACGGTTTCGAGAGACCGACCGTAGCCCGGATGAACCGGAAGAGGTCATAACCTTTTTTTTTCTTTCCATGTATTGAGTCAGAACATATGCGAAAAACCGGGTTCCTATTTCCAGAGCCCTTTCGTCAATATTGAAATATGGCGAATGAAGACCGTGTTGAAAGCCTTTGAGTGGATCGTGGCATCCCAGTCCTACCATTACCCCGCCCCACTTTTGGCAAAAGTAAGCAAAATCCTCGGCCCCCATTCTGGGAAGTCCGCGGTGGACTTTGTCAGCCCCAAGAATTTCTTGGGCGCAGGCCACGGTGTGTTTAACCAGTTCAGAATCATTGATCAGAACGGGATACCCCTTTTTAACTTCAAGCGTTGCCCGGATGCCGCAGGACCGGGCCACACCTTTAACCAGTTCTTCAAGGCGTTTGATGATCTGTTTGCGAATGTCCGGCTGCAGGGTTCTGAGGGTTCCTTCGAGGACGGCGTCTTCCGGTATGATATTTGAAGCCGTTCCGGCCTGAAAACGGCCGATGGTCAGAACTGCGCTTTCCTGGGGCGGAAGCTCCCGGCTGATAAGAAACTGTAGTTGTGTAACCAGATGGGCTCCCGCGACAATAGGATCTTTGCAATGATGCGGATGAGCGCCGTGGCCGCCTTTGCCTCTTAATCGAATAAAGAGTGTATCCGCAGCCGCATTACTGATTTCGGGAGCTATTCCGATATGTCCCACAGCAAATTCGGGATACATATGGCCGGCAAAAGCTGCTTCCACCGGTTCCGAGTTGAAAACACCGGAGTCCAGCATGGCCCTGGCGCCGGCTCCGCCTTCTTCAGCGGGTTGGAAAATAAAAAGGATTTCACCGGAACCATTCTCATGCCACCGGTTTTCCCTGAGCCATCGTATGATACCCAGGGCAATGGTCGTATGTCCGTCATGACCACAGGCATGCATGAATCCCTTATTTTGTGATTTGTAAGGGATAACATTTTTTTCCTCCAGAGGAAGGGCATCCATATCCGCTCGAAAGGCCACCATGGGTCCGGGTTGACTGGCGCTGACCTTTGCGACAACACCGGTTCCCCCCACACCTGCCTGGAAAGGAACGTTGAACCCTTCGAGCACTTCACAAATTTTAGCAGAGGTTTTTTCTTCCTTATACGCCGGTTCCGGGAACCGGTGGAACCAGCGACGCAACTCCACAAGCCAATTGTAAAACTCATCGGACAGTTTTCCATACATTTCAAACCTCCCTACCCGGACCATTCGTATTTCTTTTTTTTTCGAGAATCCTTAACGCAAACTTGCAAAAAGTGCAACGATGAATAAAATAAGTGGTTGATGATATTTATTTCCTGATTATTGTGGTGTAGATTAGAAAATGGTTATTAACGGAATATACGGGGATTAATGGAATGCTGGATTCTTTTGGGAATACGTCCGACTTTATTAAAAAGATTATGCACGCCCTTCAAGGAAGAAACCACAATGATATGGTTTTTTCGAAAGGCGTTACAGATTCATCTATCACATCTTCGGTGCTCTTTTTGCTCGGTCCCAATTGCCAAGAAAAAGGATTTTCTCCAACGCCCTGTCTGATTTTAACGAAACGATCTATAAGGGTAAAACAACCGGGAGACCTTTGCTGTCCGGGTGGAAGTATCTCTTCCGGTCTCGATTCTTATCTTGCAAAGCTTTTATATCTGTGGGGTTCTCCACTATTCCGTTGGCCTTACTGGTCACTTTGGCGTAAAAAGCGGCACAAGGAGGCACGAAGACTGGCGTTGCTTTTTGCTACCTGTTTACGGGAGGGTTTTGAGGAAATGCGTTTGAATCCTCTGAGAGTGAAGTTTCTGGGACCTCTTCCGTCACAGCAACTGGTCATGTTCCGCAAGGTAATCTATCCAATGGTTTGCTGGAACGGACATCAAAAGCGGTTTTTTCCGAACTGGGAAGTGGAACGTGTCGTTTATATTCCCCTCCAAAATCTGTTGAACTCTTCCAATTATGCACGTTATCGATTACATATGGCAGCACCCCATGAGAAAAGGAAAAATCTGGATGCAAAAGATTATCCATGTTTTGTCCATGAATATCAGGATGAACCTGAAGTGCTTTGGGGCGCAACGTTTCGGATTTCAATGGTTTTTCTTGAAATTATTTTTGGATTTAAGCCCCCGGATATGGATTCGCTTTCTGTAATCAACGGATCTTTGCGTGAAGATTATCTCACCGGAAGTGTATGATTTCGTTTCGGATCATTCATTTCTCTTAATTTGGGGCTTTATAAGAAAAACGCCCCGACTGCTGAATTATTCTAGGATTTTTAACATGAACATAAAAACAGCCAATATCCTGTTTGTATGCACAGGCAATATTTGTCGCAGTCCGTTTGCTCATGCCTTTATGACAAAGTTGGTACATCAAAAGCAGCTTCGGGATATTATCGTTGAATCTGCGGGATTGCTTGCACTTCCGGGCAATTCAGCCACCCATATGGCACAACGCGTTGCCGAGGATTTCGGTGTAGATCTTGCCGAGCACAAAGCCAAATCGGTGTCCAAAGAGCTTGTGGCATGGTCCAGTCTCATTCTTGTAATGGAGAAATCTCAACAAGATACGCTTCTGACCGACTTCCCGGAAGCAGAAGGCAAAACCCAGTTAATCAGGCATTTTGCACGTTTTGGCTCAAAGAGGCGGGGCATCGCCGATCCGTACGGGCTTAAGTACGATGCATACCGGTTTTGCTTTCTTGACATTGAGGATGCGGTTTTGGGTCTGATCGACTTCCTGACCCCTAGCCCGGACAAGCCGTAAAAAATGCCACGAAGACACAAAGGCACAAAGGAAAATATTTTATTTAAATGATCTTTGTGACTTAGTGCCTTAGTGGCGAAAACAAAAAGTTTTGCCCAAAAGTGCACAAAAATTACAATAAGGGCCTAAAAAATACGTTACCGTATTTACGAATCAGACCAACAAGTTATGGAGGGCATTGTGAATGTCAGGATATTGAAACTTAAAACCATATTTTAATAGCTTATCAGGGATTGCCCGCTGGCTGCTCATCAGAGATTTACCCATTTCCCCCATGATCAGCCGGATCATAAAGGACGGAGCTCTCAAAACAGACGGCCGTTTAAGCACTTGGCCCAGGACACCGGCGAAATCGCGGTTTCTGACCGGATGGGGTGAACAGAGATTGATCGGGCCGTTTACATCCGGGTTTTCAAGTATAAAAATAATCGCGGCAATAAGATCATCCATGTGAATCCATGGAAACCATTGCAGACCGCTGCCAAGGGGACCTCCGGTAAAAGATTTAAAGGCCGGAACCATCTTTGCAAGGGCACCTCCATTCTTTCCGAGAACCACGCCAAAACGCGTTACCGCGACCCGGACTCCTTTTGCTTCCGCCTGAAAGGCTTCCTTTTCCCAGTCCCTGCAGACTGTTGCAGGAAAATCATTTCCAGGCAGAGCATCTTCCTTTAAAACTTCGTCTGCTCGGTCACCATAATATCCCACCGCTGAAGTGCTGCAAAGGATGGAGTCTTTCCGGTCAGTCATGGCGTTAACCAGATTCCTCGTGGTCAGAATACGGCTGTTATATATTTGATCCTTATAGGCATCGCTCCATCGCTTAAAAATGTTCTTCCCTGCAAGATTGATCACTGCGTCAACATCTTTCACCGCATCCTGCCAGTCACCTGTGATGGTGGTATTCGCCGAAATGTAATGAAAATTATCATGCCGAATACTGTTATGGGCTGAAGAGGTGCCGACAGCAACAACGCTGTGCCCCTTTTCAAGCAGATAAAATGATAGATTCGTACCCACAAAGCCGGATCCGCCGGTTACAAATATTTTCATGATAAATCCTCCTTTTTATCCCGAACCATAACTGTGGAGGCCGGGCAACAGATTCACACCGAAATAGGTAAAGATCACCGCCATGAAACCTAAAATTGAAAGATAGGCGATCCTTTTGCCGGACCACCCCCGCATCATCCTGGCATGCAAAAATGTTGCATAAACAAACCAGGTGATCAAAGACCAGGTCTCTTTGGGATCCCAGGACCAGTAACTTCCCCAGGCGGAGTTGGCCCAGACAGATCCGGTAATGATGCCGATGGACAAAAAAAGAAATCCAAACATAACCATCTGGTGCGTCAACTCATCCAAAACACGAGATTTTGGAAAATGAGAGATAAAACTGATTTTACCCTCTGTGTCTCTTTGCCTAAAAAGATACATAAGGCTTATGCCGAAGGCTATTGCAAAGGCGGCATACCCTAAAAAGCAAGTGATCACGTGGGCAATCAGCCAGTTGCTTTTCAATGCCGGAATCAGAGGCTGAATACGATCATTTATATTGGGAGACATTGAAGCATAGGCCATGGCAAGAAAGGCGATCGGAGTAGCAACGGCTCCAATAACGCTTGTTTTATGCCTGCGCTCGATGACCAGATAAATCACTCCGATAGTAAAGGAAAAAAAGACCAAAGACTCATACATGTTTGAAAGCGGGGCATGCCCGATACCGAGACGGTATGATTCCACCCATCGAAAAATAATGCCTGCTGCGTTCACGATAACGCCGGTTAATGCGGTCCAAGTGGCCAGTTTTCCCGTAAAGGGTTTCTTGAAAATCAAAAAGGCAAAATAAAAAAATGTCGCCAGACCGTAAGTAAATGTCGTGATTGATAATAAAACCGAACTGTTCATTCGTTGTTCCCTTAGTTAGTGTCCATCCATAAACGGCATCTTTCGGCCTCCGGCGGCGTCCTCGCTCGTTTTCAATCCTCGACATAGCGCGCTATGCCTGTCGGAGATCCCGTGATGTTTTCGGGGAGGTTGAAAACTCGCTCGGGCCTTGCCGGAAACCAAAATCTACCATTTATGGATAGACACTTTTTATAAATATTCTACAAATTGATAAGTTTTTCAGCCATTTTCTTTACGTTGTTTTGCATTGCCAGTTTGTTTTTGTTGGATGTACCTGAAACCATGACTTGGCTGTTTTTTCCGATTTTAACTATTTCGATACACATTCTTTGATGGGACATGAAAAACGTGATGAAAATCCCTATTATCATTAATATAAATCCCGTGTAAACCACCCAGACTCCGGGATCTTTTGTGATCTGGAGACCGGTATAATACCTCTGATCTGATTTTTCGCCGGGGTTAAATTTTTTTGCCTGTTGCTCTGCCACTGAAATAACAACGGCGCCCCTTCTCATCTTATCAAAATTCGGAAAATGCAAAGGGAGCATGATCTTGACGGGGTCTTTGTCTTTGGGCGTCAAAATCCCCATATAAGCCTGGCCGATGTTTTGGCCGCCGAATTCGGCTGATTTTCGGTATTCAACAATAATAAATTTTCCCAAATCTTCGGGAATATCTACCGGTTTACCGATAACCGCCTTTATTTTATACACCTCTCCTGATTTTTTGCTGGCAAAATTTAATGTAATGTCTTCCCCTGGATCTTTTAGATGATTTTTTTTGTTTTGAAATGTACCTGAAGGCATTTTACCGTAGCTGGACTGAAATATATTGATACCCTTATACCGCAAAGGATCGTTAACGATAATATCTTTTTTATATACCGGCTTGCCCTGCTCAATGATGGTTATACTCGACCGGTATTCTTTGGGAGTTCCGTTATTATAAAAGCTGATGTTGAAATCATCACATAAAATTTCAAAACCCAAAGACCGGACCTGACCGGTATTTCTGATCCGGATGCTGCTAATCTTTTCGTTTTCCGGAATCATGGCAAATCCTTGAAAACCGAACAGCGAACCGATGAGTCCACCCAGCAACAACAGGATTACGCTGATATGAACGATGTAAACCCCGAAACGGGTCCAGCGCCATTTCTCGGCAAAAAGGCACAACCCTTTGTCGGTTTCTTCTACACGGGTATATCCAAATTGCCTCGAAATAAACGTCTCATAGACCGTGCTCAATTCTTTGGGACTTTGTTTACCGGTAAATATCTCCTTTTGAGAAAGCGTTCTGAATCTGGAAAGATTAAATGATGGATTTTTAGCAAATATAATCTTCCATGTGGCAGACAGTCGATCTATTGAGCAGACAACAATATTTATGGTCAGCAATAGAATCAAAAACTGAAACCACCAGGAGTGGTACATGTCAAAAATGCCCAGAAGATCAAAAAGCTTGTAAATAAACTCCCCATAGGCACGAAAATATGCAGCTGGATTTTCATTCTGAGGAATAACCGTTCCAATAATCGAGGTGATTGCTAAAGCCAGTAAAAGGACTACCGTCAGTTTAACAGATACGAAAAATTTCCAAAATCTATTCGAATATCTCAGAACATACCTCCATTTGGTAATGAAGCTGAAAACTGTGATTTGGACGCTAATGAGTCAATATATGTGGGTCCGATTATGATTTTTTGAATTGAATAATTGGTTAATATTGTTCAAAAAAAACACTTTTTACGAAATTAATATCACTGAACAACAATCAAATCAAATAATCCAATCATTATCAAACAATTTCTAAACAAAAAACACCCTTTCAAAAAAGGGCTAAAATGTCATAATTGAAAGACATTCTGGGTGTAATAATTATCATTTATCAAGGCCAATCCCCGTGGCATTTTTTAGGGCATCAATAGTGCCAAACAGCTGATCGACATCCATAAAAATTGCCATTCTCTAACCCGTTTGATATTTTAAATAATACAGATATATTGCAGTATTACCAACAAAAATAACCCCACATTGTAGCACTGTCAATCTTATTTATTAAAATTGTGTTCGTTTCCACTCAGAAATCCTTTTTAGTTAAACTCTGCTCTTGCCCTGCCTCTCAAAGCAGCGCGTGGATCCCGTTATCAGCGGCCCGTAGGAAGATAGTATTATTCCGGGATGAAATGTTTCCCTCCGTTGGATGCCAAGACGATACGGAAGAATTAAAAAACACGGGTTTACATTTCAGATTTAAGACATATTTTTTGATTTGATTCGCGAAGCTGGTGTATCGGGTGCTGTTATTATAAGGTTACAGGTTCTTCATTTTTGGATAGACAATAGGTAATGATGTTACCCGGAAAGCTATGGAACGGCTGTAAACATTTCGTGTTAACGTCACCCAAAACGGTGACCGAACCAAAAAAATAATAGGCCCTTTCCTCTATGGAAAAAACCTATTGATATTACAAAATATTGTGGTGCCGAAGGGGAGACTCGAACTCCCACGGAGAAACCCCCACTAGACCCTGAACCTAGCGCGTCTACCAATTCCGCCACTTCGGCATCTAATACCTGTAATTTAAAAAATATTGATTTAAAATGCAAGTTGTCTTATATTAATCTTTTTTTAATTTTGTCAAGGCCATTACATGTTGAATTCATAAAAACTCGAATTCAACCATCATCATTGGTCGGGAAAGGTTAGAATGGAGCTAGTTGAAAATATTGATAAGATTGAAAAACCGTATAATAACGCCGTGATTACCATTGGTAATTTCGACGGTGTTCACATTGGGCATCAAGCTCTTTTTCATGAGGTGATAGAAAAAGCCGACGCGATTGACGGTACATCCATCGTCATGACCTTTGAACCCCACCCTGTAAGGGTATTAAAGCAAAACGGCCATCCGCCATTGATCACTCTATATGAGCAGAAACTTGAACTTATTGAAAGCTCAGGAATAGATGTTCTTATTTGTATTCCCTTTACCATGGAATTTGCAGCCATATCGGCAAAGGAGTTTGTGGAGGATATACTATTAGCGCGTATCGGCATGAAAGCCATTGTTGTCGGACAAGATTATACGTTTGGAAAAAATCGTCAAGGGAATCTCGAGCTTTTACAAACCTATGCCAAAACTTTTGGTTTTGAAGTCATCGTGGCCGATTGGATACAGACATTAAATAAAAACCCTGATAGAATTAGCAGTACCCGGACGCGTGAACTGGTGATGGCGGGCAAGGTGGCTGAAGCCCAAAAACTGTTGGGGCGTAACTACCAGATCAGAGGTGTTGTTACAACCGGGCGCAACAGGGGGGGGAGGCTTTTAGGATTTCCAACCGCAAATATTATCCTTCATGATGAACTGTGCCCAAAAACCGGGGTCTATGCCGTCACCGTGGAATGTGGAAATATTAGACGCAAAGGAGTCGCCAATATCGGCTATAGCCCCACATTCGGCGACCAAGTTTTTTCCGTAGAAGTGCATATCCTCGACTTTAATGAAAATATATACGACCGGAAAATCCGTGTTAACTTCATACAACGCATCAGAGATGAAAAAAAATTTTCAAATATTTCCGAACTGTCTGATCAGATAAAAAAAGATATCGTAAAGACGCGCAAAATCCTGTCTTGATAATCCTCAAGCTTTCTTATTTTGACCCGGTCTTTAATATCTCTTATGAAAAAAAACATAACCATTTATCTGATTACAGGGATAACAGCATCTGCACTGGCACTTTATCTGGCATTCAGAAACGTGCCGGTTTCCGATCTTTTGGGTTATCTTATCTCAATCAATTACGTTTGGATATTTCCGGCGGTTTTGCTTGTTTTAACCAGTTTTGTTTTAAGAGTTTTTAGATGGCAGATCATACTGGAATCGTCGGCCAAAGTAAGTTTCTGGCAGGCATTTCACCCTTTGATGATCGGTTTTATGATCAACTGTATCCTCCCGGGCAGGGTTGGAGAAGTTGCAAGACCGGCTGTTCTCCAGAAGAAGGAAAATATACCCTTTTCAATAGGGCTTGCAACGGTTGCCGCCGAACGGGTATTTGATGTTAGCATGCTGCTCATACTTTTTGCGATACTGCTTGTGACTGTAAATATAGATCCAAACCTTGATATTGTTTTTGGCAAGTATCATCTCAATAGAGAAACTCTTGTTACAGCAGGTGGAGGGACCTTCAAGCTGCTTCTACTCCTTATTGTCGGGATAATCATGGTTAGTTTCGGCAAAACAAGAAAGGCGATAAACCGTGTTATCATGTCGATTCCGTATCTATTGTTCTTTTCTGGGCCCGAATTAAAAAAAAAGATACAAAAAAAGTATTGTGAGCCTCTTGTGAGTTTTGTCGAAAATTTTACCTCCGGTTTCGCCCTTGTTAAGTATCCGTCTAAGATATGCATTTGTATTGGGCTGTCTGTTTTTATTTGGGGTATTGCAGCTTTTTCATATTATATAATGGCTCAAGGGTGTCCGGGCATCGAACTGTCTTTTACTGAAATAACGGCCCACATGATCATTATCTGTTTTTTTATAGCGCTTCCCTCTGTACCCGGCTTCTGGGGAATCTGGGAGGCAGGGGGCGTCTTTGCACTGGTCCTTTTCGGGGTTTCTTCAAAAGATGCTGCGGGCTATACGCTGGCAAATCATGCCATCCAGATGTTTCCCGTTATAATTGTCGGTCTTGTTTCGGCTATGGTCACAAGTGTAAATATATTGCAGGTCTCATATGAAAAAAGGGAAAAGAGGTCATAATATGGAAACACTAAAAATATTAACGTATCCGGACAAATTTTTGAGTGAACCCACGAACCCGGTTGAAAATATCGACGAAAAGATCCAGAATTTAGTTAAAGACATGGCGTCCATTATGTACCAGGCACCGGGCATTGGCCTGGCTGCAATACAGGTTGGAGTTAACAAAAGTCTTCTCGTTTATGATATCTCACCCAGAGATGAAAAACGATCGTTACAGGTCCTGATTAATCCCAGGATCGTAGAGAGTGAAGGGACGACAATTTCTGAAGACGAGGGATGTCTCAGTGTACCTGATTTCAGAGCTAATGTGAAACGGGCAGGTTCTGTTCTTGTTGAAGGTTTTGACAATAATGAAAAACCGCTGCGTATAGAAGCGGAAGGATTATTAGCTGTCTTGCTGCAGCATGAGATTGACCATTTAAACGGCATCTTGTTTATCGATCGAATAAGTTCCTTAAAAAGAGGAATGTATAAAAGACGCGTAAAAAAGAATTTGAAAAATAAATGAATAAAACGGCGAAGATAATCTTCATGGGCACCCCGGCATTTGCAGTGCCCGCGTTAAAAGCCCTTCATAATACCAATAAAAAACTGGCGTTGGTTGTAACCCGACCTGATCGACCCAAAGGGCGGGGGCGCAAAGTCATCCCTCCTCCTGTAAAGGAAGTTGCCATAAACCTGGGATTTGAAGTCGATCAACCGGCATCTATTCGAACCGCCGAGTTCGCAAACCGGATGGCAAGATTCAAACCCGATATTATTGTAGTGGTTGCATTCGGTCACATTATTCCAAAAAATATTCTTGCAATACCCAAAATAGCCACCATAAACGTTCATGCATCTCTCTTGCCAAAGTATCGTGGACCGGCGCCTATCCAGTGGGCGATTATAAATGGAGAAAGAGAAACGGGGGTCACGACCATGTTAATGGATGAAGGCTTGGATACCGGTGACATTCTCCTGTCTTCAAAAACTAAAATTAATTCCGACGACACTTCAGCCACCCTTCATGACCGCCTGGCTGATCTCTCGGCAGATCTTTTGATACAGACCATAGAATCTTTTGAAACCGGTGACATAACTCCTATGTCTCAGGATCATACCCAAGCCACCTATGCACCACTTCTCAAAAAAAATGACGGTCACATAAATTGGGAAATGCCGGCCGAAACTTTAGAAGCATTCATACGCGGAATGACGCCCTGGCCCGGCGCATTTACATTTCATGGCGATAAACGTTTTAAGATCTTCAAGGCCATGCCCATTACCATCGATACTTTGGAAACTCCGGGGACCGTCATCGAAAGATTTCCCGGCGAACTGTGCGTTGTGACCGGAAAAGGAGCCCTGTCAGTGATTATCATTCAGGGGGAATCGGGAAAACGTCTTTTGATCAAGGACTTCCTACGGGGATATAAGATTCCTCCCGGAACCATTTTAAACTGATATCTGCCCCGGACAAACCGGAACCAAAAAAGATCGGTCTTATTTTTACCACGAAGATCACGAAGGAAAAGAAGAATAAAATATATATCCTTCGTGCTCTTCGTGTGCTTCGTGGTGTGATCATACTTTTTTTGCCACAAAATGCACAAAATTCAATTTTAAGGGACTAAAGAATTAAACGCATGGCGGATGAAGTCCGTAAAACGGCTCTGTATATATTGGACACCTTGAATAAAGGGCACTACACTCTGGATCGTCTTTTAGAGGATGTTTTCCGGGAAAAGACTCTTTTTTCAAAAAAGGATCGGGCGTTACTTCAAGCTTTAGTGTACGGCGTTCTGCGGTGGCGACAACGGCTCGACTGGATTATAGACTATTTTTCTAAAACCCGCCAAAACAAAATCGATCCAAAAGTTTTAAATATTCTGAGGCTCGGTCTCTTTCAAATAATATATTTAGATAGAATACCCGTATCTGCTGCGGTAAATACATCGGTTGAATTGACAAAGACCGTTGCTGGGCCCTGGGTTGTGCGATATGTAAACGGACTTTTAAGAAATACCGTTAGAGAATATCGCCATGTCACTTTTCCGGATGTTGACAAGGACCCTGTAAAAGCATTGGCAATAAAAAAGTCATTCCCGAAATGGCTCATAAAAAGATGGCTGGATCGGTTCGGATTAAAAGAAACCGGTTCGCTCTGTGATGCAATCAACACCATTCCTCCCATAACCGTGCGTTGCAATACCCTTAAGACAAGCCGGGAAAAATTGGTGAAAGCGCTGGGGGGATATGCGGAAAAGATCGAAATTACAAAATATGCACCGGATGGCGCCTTTTTTTTCAACCCAAAAACATCTATTCCAAAAATAGAAGCATTTGAAGAGGGTCTATTTCAGGTCCAGGATGAGGCCGCCCAGCTTGTTACCCTTCTTTTAAATCCTCAGCCTGGTGAAACTATTTTAGATGCATGTTCAGGTCTGGGTGGGAAAACCGGGCATATCGCCCAGATCATGAAAAACAGCGGAAAGCTTGTTGCAATGGACAAAGATGAAAACAAGCTTATGCAATTGGGATCCGAAATGCATCGACTCGGAGTTTCCATTGTGACATCCTGTATCCA